>JBGSVU010000302.1:0-7474 GCA_041752775.1 Pirellulaceae bacterium
ATGGCCTCCCGTGGAAGCGAGGTTGTATCGCGGCGTTGCAACCAGCAGTGTCATCAGGGCATCAACCAGAGTCGTTTTTCCGCTGCCGGTTGGACCGATGATGGCTGTTCCGCCCGGGTCAAATTCCGCCCTGTGAATTCCCCGAAATGGCCCCCAGTTGTAGACTTCCAGTTGCCTTAACAGGAATGAGGAATCTGGCGCCGACCTTGAGTTGTCGTCAGAAACATCTTCTTCCCCAAAGAGACCTGGCTGTTCGCCGCGAGAGGCTGGATGCCGGGAAACAGGACGGTCGAGCATCATGCAATCTCCCCGGTGTCATTGGGTGTCTCATCGTCACCGGAAGCGGGAAGTTTTTCTTTTAAAACACCGAGCAGTGCAGTCAGCGATTCCGGGTTCGCGAGGTGTGCGATCAGCGGACGGATCGTGACCTCGTGCTTCTGGTCCACCTCCGAAACGATGCCGTGGGCCTTCAATTGCTCGAGCAACTGAAGAAGCCGGTTCTCGTCCTTGCTGTCACTTCCGGATTCACCGAAATAGGTCAGGAAGGTCGGTAGCAATTCGTCCACTGAAACTTTTGCCGGCGCCCTGCCCAACACCAGATTCCTGTTCGTGCATTACGAAGGACTGTCGCAAAATTGCGACCAGCAACGACTGTTCCAGCGTGAGTCGCTGTTTTCTGACACGCGGGTGACTCCAGCCGTCTTCATCGGACCCGACTTCGGATTGCCCCCGCATCTCGGGTGGTTGGGGGGCAATGGCCAGAAAAGCTACGCCACGTTGGGAGTCAATCCGGAGTGCAAGGTCGATGGGTTCCAGCGCCTGGTCAACCGACTGTTGATGAATGATGATGCGCCGAAACAGATCCTGCCGGTTGGTCTCTTAAACAAAGCCATGCCTGAGCAGTTCCTGCACGACCGCCCGGACTTCAGCAGGCGTCCGTGCGACATCCTCACCACTGGCCGATTGTTCTGTCGGGCTGTCGCGGGTGGCAAGTTGGTGTTCGAAAGGCGGATCACCTGAATCCTCCGCCGAAGCCATTTGGTCAAAAATATTTGTCACTCAAGACTCTCCACTTTCAGGTTCCTGACCGCCTCATAGTTGACCTTCACAACGGGAATTCTGAATCGGGTCCGTTCGTTCCTGTCGTTGTCCAGTTCGATGGTTTCCGTCGCATCTTCGAGCGGTAATCCGGCTTGCCGGGCCATCGCAAGCCAGAAAGCCAGGGTTTCAAGATCATGCGAAGGTGGAAGAGCCAGGGCCAAATCACCAAGGGTTGGCTGGCCAGGAAGTTTTTGCAGATGCTCAAGTGTCTGATGAAACAACTCCGTTCGATTCATCGCGTGCCAGGCGTTCCAGAATTCGTCATCCATCGTTTGGGGGTCGGCCTCGTTAACTTCCAGATCCAGCGAAGTGGAAGTGTCGTCGCCGACCTGTTTTGGAAGAAGGCGTTCAATCACGGGCAGGCTGTTGACCGAAATTGCGACCGGTGGCAGCGGACTGTCCGATCGCCGCAATTTTTGCGACTGCCAGTCCAGCTCCAGCGCGACCTGAAATATCTCCTGCAAAATCGCCTCCACACGCAACTGCTCATTTGCGAGGCCTGATTTGAGGAATCCGCGTACGTCCTTTTCGCTTCGGGCGCGGGCCTGGATGACGCGTTCGGATTCCTGGACCAGTCGCGAAACCAGTTGGCGAAGTTCAGCCTTCTGTTTCCTGCCAAATGCCCGATCCGTGTTGTCGTTTTCGAGAATCGCCCGCAATCGTGTTTTCATCTCCTGAAGCTCAGCTGACTTCACCAGTTGGGCATAAAAGCTCTCGAAGACCTGGCCCTCAGCCGTTTGGACCAGTTGCGCGTGCCCATCAAGCAGTTCATCGACAATCTCACCACAGTTCTGGTTTTCGCCAATGATTCTCTGGCGGAGGCGGCGATCCGCATTGCGACAGGAATCTTCAACACGCCGGAAATCGACTGGCAGGCTGATCGCCAGCTGATACACCTCGCGGATTCCCTCTTCCGCTTTCGCTCCATCGAGAACTTCGAAATTACCTGCCTGGACGGCCTTCAATTCCTGATTCAGCAAATTGATGCGGATTTGAAGAGATTCCTCCCTGTCGCTTTGACTCCTGCTCAGTTGCGATTCGAGAATTTCGATCGCACGCTGGACCGTGGCCAACCGCGACGCGGTTGACGTCATTGTTTGAACTTCCAGCGATTCAAGAAACATCAATGATCGCTGAAAGGCGTCGGTGGCGAGGATCTTGCCACCGCGTTCGACAATCAGGCCACGTTTCAGCCACTGCCGCAACTCTCTTCTGGCTTCCAGCGGGTGATCACTGCCGAGCTCAAACTCTGCGTCGTTGGCATGGTCCGCAAACGCGGCAGCCAGTCTTTCCACTGCCTCATCGAAATCGACACCTGTTGGATTCGACTCCATTAGATGTTTGAGGCTGGCGAGAATCAGCGGACCTTTGGGTGATGCAAGCAGCAGCCATGCAGGATGGGTGCGGCGCAGCACAACACATTTTTGAACAATTTCACGCAACATTATGAATGGGGCTTCGTGGTTGCCGTTGCCTGGACAATCATGGATAGCAGCAGGCAGTAAAATTGGCCCAAAACGTTCCATCATCTAGCCTGATTTTTACCATGGCTCCTCGTGCCAAGACAGTCGAAACCAGGTTGCCGATCTGCCTCTGAATGGCCATTCGGGTGGGGGTCAACCCGGTTAACGTCATGCTGAATATCAGGAATCTGCACGCATTGCGGGGATTTTAATTGTCGATCTGCGCGCTGCGAAAAGGGCTGCCGTAACGGCGCAAGTCCCTCTTTGAGTTGAAATTTTTTGGGGTGCAGGATTTGACAGTGGGGTTGTGGGTTGGCGTGACGCAGGGAGGGACTTGCTCTGTTACGGCCTACGCAATGGATTTGCCGGTTTGTGGGTCGTTGATCCTCGCTGATGCTTCGGGTATCCGTTGAATCGACGTGGGCACAGGGTAATTGCAGGATTGAGAAAAGGGTTTTTGCGCTGGGGTGCCGTAACGGCGCAAGTCCCTCTTTGAGTTGAAATCTTTTTTTTGGATGCAGGATTTGACAGTGGGGTTGTGGGTTGGCGTGGCGCAGGGAGGGACTTGCTCTGTTACGGCCTACGCACACGGCCCTCGCACGACGCACCTAGGGGCTTGCACGGCCGGCGGGGTAGGGGTGGATGGGGGTTTGGGCGCGGTTTGGACGTCGAATCGCGCTTGCGTGACAATCTGTCACTGGGCTGGAGCGGCCGGTGGGGCACCGAATTTGGCCTGCAATTCGGTTTTCCGACACAAAAATAAGCCTGATCGATCATTTTTTTCTGATTTCCGCTCCGCCCGCTGCTATAATATTGACACTTTGTCAATTTTTCCCGGTGGATTCATGATCAAGACCAAACGGCAGGAAATCCGGGAGCGCGCGGCCCGGATCGTGGAAATGGCGCTCTCCATCGTCACCCGCGACGGACTGGGTGCACTCAGCATGGAAGCGATTGCGGGCGAGCTGAACATGACCCGCGGGACGGTCTACAACCATTACCGGAACAAGGAAGAAATCGTCCTCGCTCTGGCCATCCACGCCGCCGAACAGCGGCTGGCCGTTTTCAGTCACGCCGTCATGATTCGCGGGACGACTCGCCAGCGGATCGCTGCCATCGGTTTCGCCTGCGAATACTACGCCGACCGTTTCCCCGTCCTGATGCGCGTCGAACACCAGATTCGACACGATCTGGTCTGGGAAAAGACTTCGACAGAACGCCAGGAGATTCTCAAACGCTGCGAAGCCCGATGTATGCACGCCGTTGCCGGAGTCGTCCGGGACGCCGTGGCTTCGGGCGACTTGACGCTCGCGGAAAACCGGGTGGTGGAAGAAATCGTGTTTGGGCTGTGGTCTCTCGTTCATGGTGGCATGCTGCTGGAACTGACCAGCCCCTCGCTGGCCGACGTCGGGATTCGAAATGCACGACGGGCCATTCGGGCGGGATGGAACAGTCTGCTGGACGGTTGCGGGTGGATGCCGCTCTATGACCCAAAAGAATTCGAGCTTTGGGCCGAAGTCGTGCGCAGGGATCTGGAGACGATTCAACCCCTGACCGCCGCGGAATCGATCGGGAGCCACTGCACATGAGCCGTATATCGAGACACTGGAAAATCGTGGCGGTGATCGCCCTGTTGCTGGTCGGCGGAGGTGCCTGGAGGCTGGGTTCGAATCAGCGGGCAGGTTCGCTGACAGCCGACAGTTCCCCGGCGACCGATGTGGCCGGAATCGCCGGTGAAGAACCCTCCGCCAACGCATTGCCGGTCCGGGTCCTGCGTCTGGGAAGCGTCACGGCTCCGCGCCGCGCCGACGATTACCGCGGAACCATCCAGCCCAGCAAGTCGGTCGAGTTGTCGTTTCGCCGAAGCGGATTGTTGCAATCGATCGCGGTGGAGGAGGGAGCGGTAGTGACCGCCGGCGAACGGCTGGCCGTTCTCGATTCCGGAGAGCTGGAAGCGCAACTGCGTGGATACGAGTCACAGGTTGCCGAAGCCAGGGCGATGCTGGCCGAAATGGAATCGGGTCCCCGGGAAGAGACGATCCAGGCGGCGCGGGCCGAACTGCAGGAACGGAAGGCGGCGATGGAACTGGCAAACCTGACGCTGGAACGGGAGCGGCGCCTGCAGTCCTCCAGCGCGTCGACCGAACAGGCCTTTGACGAGGCGAGAACCGCAGCGGCACGGTTTGCTGCAGGCCATCAGGCTGCACTTGAACGGCTGAAGGAGCTGGAGGCCGGCACCCGTGCGGAACAACTGGCGGCCCAGCGGGCCCGGGTTCAGTCGCTGAATTCGGCGGGCGAAGTGTTGCAGGTTCAGCTGCGGGACTGTGCGATTGTCGCCCCCTTTGATGGTGTGGTCGCGCGGAGATTCGTCGACGAAGGAATTATCGCGGGCCCCGAACGGCAGATTTTGCGGCTGATGCAAATCGACCCCCTCGAGGCGCGGTTTGGAGTTTCGGCAGAAGACGCCGCCCGACTGAATCCCGGCGAACCGGTCAGCGTGACGGTCGCCGGGGAACCGGTTGCGGCAACGGTTTCCCGAATCGAACCCGATCTCGATCTTGAGACGCGCACCCAGGGGATCCATGTCAGCATTCCCAACCGCAGCGGGTCGCGCCGGGTGGTTCCGGGGCAAACGGCCTCGCTGGCGGTGCGAGGACCGGTTGCGGAATCGGACGACGGGTACTGGTTGCCGATTCAGGCATTGTCCCGGTCGGTACGAGGGCTGTGGTCGGTTTTTGTGGTTGTTCCCGACGACCGGGGGATTTACCGGGTGGAGCGTCGTGATGTGCAGGTCGCCGCCGCGGATGCCGGGATGGTGTTGATCACCGGTGGCATGGTCGAGCGAAATGCGATGGTCGTTTCGGACGGACTGCACCGCATCACACCAGGAATGAGCGTTGTCCCCGTAGTGGCACCGGAAATGGGAGATAAAGATGCTGGTCGGGAATGATCGTCCGGAGGATGGCGGTGAGTCGCATGGCTGGATGACCCATCTGGTCCGCGACCGGCGGATGCTGGTCCTGATTGCTGCCATGGTGGTGGTGGCGGGGCTGTCGAGCGCCATGGTTTTGCCGCGTATGGAAGATCCCGTTCTGGCCAGACGGGTGGCGACGGTCAACACCCTGTTGCCCGGAGCGGACGCCGCGCGAGTCGAATCGCTGGTCACCGAAAAACTGGAAGATGCCCTGCGGGAGGTTGAAGAGATCAAGGAGATGCGTTCGATCAGCCGCCCGGGCAGTTCGATGCTGATTCTGGAGCTGCTGGACCAGGTCAAAAAGCCGGATGCAGTCTGGTCGCGGGTTCGCAGCAAGATCGAGGATTCGTTGCCGACGCTTCCGGCCCAGGCATCACGACCGCAGTTCGAAGACCTGGAAGTACGGGCCTATGCACGGATAGTATCGGTGGTTTGGGACCGGCCCGGCCCGGTCGATTACACCGTGTTGCGGCGGATAGCGCGGCGACTGCAGGACCGGCTGCAAGTCATGCCGGGGACGGAGACGGTCGACCGTTTCTCCGATCCGGGAGAGGAGGTGGTCGTCCGCGTGGACATGCAACAGGCTGCCGCGGCCGGACTGACTGCGGATTTGATCGCCCGGCAGCTGGCCGGGCAGGACGCGCGGGACGCAGCGGGTCAGGTACGGGGAGAGAAAGTCGATCTGTCGCTGGAGGTTTCCAACCAGTTTGACGATCTGGCCGAAGTGGCCCGTGCTGACGTGCAGGCCGCGGACGGTCGCTTTTTGCGGCTGGGAGCGGTAGCCGACGTTCGTCTGGAAGCGCCGTCTCCCCTGCCGAGGCTGGGCCGCAACGGTGACCGGCCGGCAATCACGCTGGGCGTTCTGATTCGGGGAGATACCCGCATCGACCTCTGGTCGCAGTCGGCGGATGAGGTCCTGAATGAGTTTCGCACGGCACTGCCATCGGGCATTTCCCTCGTGCGGGTGATGGATCAAAGCGGCTATGTGATGGAACGGTTGAACAGTTTGTTGTTCAACCTTGCGATGGGCGGAATGGCCGTATGTGCCGTGATTTTTTTGCTGATGGGGTGGCGCAGTGCGATTATTGTGGCATCGGCATTGCCGTTGACCGTGTTCGCGGTGCTGTTCGGATTTCGGGCGCTGAACATTCCGATTCACCAGATGTCGGTGACCGGACTGATCATCGCGCTGGGGTTGCTGATCGACAACGCGATCGTGGTCGCTGATGAGATCCAGAAAGAGATGGCCGATGGGCTGAGTCCGGTGAACGCCGTGGCGGCGACAGTTCGCAAACTGGCCGTACCCCTGTTCGGCAGTTCGCTGACGACGGCTCTGGCGTTTGCACCGATCGCGCTGATGCCTGGGCCGGCGGGTGAGTTTGTTGGATCGATTGCGATGAGCGTCATTATGGCCGTGTTTGCTTCACTGGGTTTTTCGCTGACGGTCATTGCGGCGTTTGCGGCGATCTTCATGCGGCTGCCTGATTCCGGTTCGGTTGGCGGATGGAAGCGGTTTCTTGCGGTTGGGTGGTCATCGGAGGCGCTGACGCGCGTGTACCGCAGGGCGCTGACTGGGCTGCTGGCCCGTCCCTGGATCGCGGTCGGGATGGCTGCCGTTCTGCCGCTGGGCGGATTCGCGGTCGCACCGTTGCTGGAGGAACAGTTTTTTCCTCCGTCGGATCGCGACCAGTTTCACATCGAAGTCGAATTGGCGACCGGGGCTTCCATTGACGATACCCAGGCCGTCGCGCGCCGGATCGATGCGGTTTTGAAGGCATGGCCGGTCGAACAGGTGGACTGGTTCTTTGGCGACAGCGCTCCGACTTTTTATTACAACGTGGTTGCTGACCGGAAGGGGCAGTCGGGTTTTGCCCAGGCGATCGTGCGCGTGGGCAAGGGCCTGGACGTGACGCCGGTCATTCGCGGCATGCAGCAG
>JBGSVU010000303.1:0-11144 GCA_041752775.1 Pirellulaceae bacterium
GGTCGTAAACCACGATTTCCGTCGGCGTCTGGCTGCCGTCGGGCAAAAACGCAAAATCGTAGATGGCGTTATTGTCGAACAGCGTCAGGTTGTCGGCCACGATTCGGTCATCCTCAACCAGATGGGCCTGGGACTCCAGACGAAACTGCTGCGCACTGCCCAACGCCGCGCTGCACAGGATCAGGAAAAAAACAGTACCGTGCAAGGGTTTTGCAAAACAGTCAATCCACTTCATTGCGACTTGCTCCAGTTTTTAGGCGTGCGAACGCAGAACAGAATCCCGATGGGCGAATACCGATGGGCGACCGCCCGGACCTGTTCGAACATCCCAACTGATGGTTCACCCGGATGTTCTGCGGCGGCATGGCTTTTAGCGGATTTGCCTCGCCCAGGTCCAGCCAATTCCCGGTGATTCGGAATTCAGAAAGTTCGCCCGACAAACGTTGCTAGCGAAAGACCATCGCCGCAACCGGCCGGGTAACGGACGTTTTCAGCGATTGCCCGGCGCGGCTTTTTCAGCCACGCTGCCACTTTTGACTCCGCAACCGCCCGCGGAACAGGTCGAACACGCCCCGCCGGTACCACATTTCGACGCCGTAGTTCCGCACCCAGGTCCACAGCCATTGGCAAGTCTGTCGGCAAACTGGCGAAAACGGATTTTTTGCTGGTAGACTTCGGCCAACCGGTCCAGAACCGGAGTCAGGGAATCGTCCACTTCTCCCAGAAAATGGAAATAGAGGTTTTCGCCGTCAAACAGTTGCTCGGCGTCCAGTAACACCGCCTCAGAACCGTGCTGGAGCAACAGATCCGAACAGGCCGCAATGGCCCGGTCGCGAAACTGGTCCAGCCGCCGCGAAATCAGTCGGTCATTGTCGCTCATCGGGCGCAGGACCCGGCCGATGACCTCCAGACCACTGTTTTCTCCCCCCAAACAAACTGCGATCCTTCCGGTCTCGATTCCGCGAGGAGTCCGACAGATAACTTCCGTTCCACGTGGGAGCTTTTCCGACGCCACGCAATCAAAACAGGCGGGTTCTCCGACCAATCCGGTTTCAACCAGGTAAAACACGTTGAAGATTCCTGAGCAAACAGACACGCGTGGGCAAAAACATTCGACTCGCGGACAATCCACGGTCCTTTGGGCAAAGTTGTTTGCGATTGTACGGCATGCGCGGCCACTCGGGGGCGGGATTCCCTGGAAGAACGCCAATGACCGTCACGGCTCCGGGATGTCTTTACACCCGCCCGGACACGATGGTGACCGGAGCCCGAATCCCAGGGCCAGATTCCCGGCCAGCCCCCTGTCCTGGTAGCCCGTTCACGCGCCGGGGTCTGACGCGTTTTCCGGCCGGGTTACTTGCTGTTAGCCCACCCATCTACCGACGAAAAACGGGTCTGCCCCTTCTAAAACATGGACAATGTGTTACCGACCTGTGAACTTTTCCTGTCTTACCACGGCACACCGCGTCGTCCGGCGTCCAGTTTTTCCTGTAAAAAAATCAGGCATTTGGGTGTCAATGCGGAACCCGCCCCGTAAAACGGTGTTAAAACTGGTTGACTGAAACTCCGTTCAGCCCACCAGACAAGGGTGGGATCACTGTCGGCACGGCCTTGCTTTCCGGATGATTCCCGGATTGTTGGGGCGAATCTTTGCTTTTAAGCTGCCTCCAGATGGCAGAAATATTTCGTCTGGCCAATGCAACGTTAATGGGGTTACAAAAATGAGATTCAAGGTTTTTTCTGCAGGTTTGGTGTTGGCAGCAGCCACGTTTGCCCTGAATGGGTCCACCCTTGTGCTCGCGCAACCGGGCGGCGGCGGTGGCGGTTTTGGCCGGATGATGGGTGGCGGCGGCGGCGGAATGATGCTGTTGATGAACGAAAAGGTTCGCGAAGAACTGGAGATCGTTGACGACCAGTTCGAGGAACTCCAGTCCATGCAGGAGGACATGCGCGATGAAATGACTGAAATGTTTCAGGGCATGCGCGGCGGCGACGGCGGAGGCGGTCGCCCGGACATGGAAGAAATGCGAACCAAAATGGAAGAGCGGATGAAAGTCTACCAGGAAAAACTGGATTCCATCCTCCTGCCACATCAGCAACAGCGGCTGAAGCAGTTGACCCTCCAGTCGCAAAGTCGCGGGCGCGCTGCCGGTGCACTGCTGGACAATGACGAACTGAAAGACGAGTTGGGAATTACTGCCGAGCAGGAAGACAAGATGCGGGAAGCCGCTGAAAAGGCCCAGGAAGAGTTGCGGGAACAAATCCTGAAGCTGACTCGCGAAGCTGAAAACAAAATCATTGGCGTGCTGGACAGCGAACAGCAGAAAAAATACCGCGAGATGGTCGGCGAACCGTTCGATTTCGGCCAACAGGGCGGACGGGGTGGACCGGGAGGTCCAGGTGGCCAGGGCGGCGGACGCGGGGGTCGTGGCGGCGGAAATCGCAGCGACTTCTAAATTCCGCATCTGACAAATAAACAACCAGCTGAACTTCGGTGTTCGCAGAACCCGGGGTTCAGCCGGATAGCCGGATAAACGAATCAAAAAACAGAACATGGTCCAGTCTGCCAGACTGACCAATACAGGATGGCGGCCAAGATTCCGGCTGACTTTCCAGCACCTTGAACCTCTTTAAAAATTCCGGCGGGCGCCTTCAGGACTTGAAGGCGCTTTTTTTTTCGTTTGCACCCGCCCCACAGACCGGTTTTTCACACCAGCGGCTGTTTCACGAAACCACTCCCATTACAAACTGACGCAGATTCACAGCTTCGGATGGTTTAGCTCTGGTCGAACAGCCCTCCTACCCCCAACACCGGACTTTGACCGTGCGCCCGGTCTCATCCAGCATCCGGCACAGCTCGTCATAGTCCGGATGTTTCATCCGAATCCATGCGTTGGCCATGTACCCCGCACCCACCGGCTGTGTCGGCGTGCCGGGGTCCGGCAAATGGCAGTCAATGATCCACTGGCCATACTGCTGCTGGATCTGGTCCAGCCCATCGTACCCCGAAATCGTGCCGTCCCATTCAGGACGCAACGCGATGATCCCCGCGCTGAAACGCCGCGAAGCCTGCCGGGTGCGGCTGCCATGCACAATCGCAGAAGCCCATTCGACATACAAATCCAGATCGTTCGCCACGTTGTACAGGTCCCACGCGCGGACGCCAGGCGGTCGGGCGCCAATCTCCGAAAAGCGCAACCCTTTCGGCCCATAAAACCATTCCATATGAGTTGCCGACGTGCCAATCCCCAGCGCCGTCAGGACGCGCTGGCCCATCTCGCGAACTTCACGGTAATCCTCCGCCGTGTCTATCCGGTTGGAAGTAACGAACTGCGGTGAGATCCACCGCGTCCGCATCGCTTCCAGCACATTGGGAAAGTAATGCGTTACAAAATCGTGAACAACAGTCCCACCGATCGACAGCGTATCGTAAAAACCCTCGTGCCCCTCGACAAACTCCTCCACCGCGACTTCGCCACCACGGCCGACATTCGATTCGGCCAGGGCCTGGTGCAGTTCGCTTTCATTGGCCACCCGTGACGTCGAAGCCGCTCCCGCACCGTCCCGCGGTTTTACAATCAGGGGATAACCCACCCGCCCGGCAAACTCCAGGATCTCGTCGGCCACGCCACTCCCGATCGAAGCGGCACAGGGGACGTCATGTTTCCGCAAGGCATCCTTCATTGCCGGTTTGTCACGGCACAAAAAAGCCGCTTTGACTGACAGTCCGGGAATGCCACAGGCCTGGCGGACTCGCGCCACCGGCATCATGTGGGCTTCGACCGTGGTCTCCAGCCGGTCGACCCACAACTTGCCCTGCACAAACCGCACCGCCCGCTCCATTGCTCCCTCGTCAAACACCGAAGGTACCTGGATGTAGTCGAGCATCCAGTCCTTCAGCTGCGAATCGAGCGCCTCCACCGGCGACTCACCGATGGCGATCACGGTAGCCCCAACCTGCCGCAGAGCCCGCACAAATTCCCGCTGGTTCTTCGGAAAAAATGGCTCGACAAAAACAACATTCATCGCCGTTCCTAAAAAAGGGGTCAGGAGCCTTTTTGTTCGCAATTTTGGCGGATTCCGGCACGGGTTCGTCATTCAGGGATGTTTTACCCCCGAATGGCGGTGTCCTGTCCGCAATCCGTCCGACCGCAACTGGACATCGTCGCAAGCCGGGCCCGCTGCTTTTCCGCTGGCATGGTTGCGGCTCCCGATCTTTTGCACGGCCGCAATCGTCCCAGGCTGCGAATGGGTCAATTCCAAAACAGCTGCCGCCCGACTATCGTAGTCCAAATGCAGGCCATTTTTTTACTGCCCGGGTGATTTTTCTGAAAGCACGCACCGAGACCTCCCGATGCAAAACGTGATCTTTGTCGCGCCCTACTTTCTCGATGCGACCGAGCGTTTCATCGCCGCCGCCGTGGCCTGTCCCGACGCCCGTATCGGGCTGGTCAGCTGCGATCCACTGGAAAAGCTCAAACCGGGCGTGCGCCATCATCTCGCCGCCCATTATGCCGTCCCGGGCATTTCGACCCAGGAACTGTTGAACGGAGTCCAGTCCGTCGCCGCAAAACTTGGCGGTGCCGACGCGCTGCTGGGAATGCTGGAGCAAATTCAGGAACCGCTCGGAGAAATCCGCCAGCGCCTTGGAATCCCCGGCATGGACGCCGCAACCGCGCGCAACTTTCGCGACAAATCCCAGATGAAAAACGTCCTCCGCGCCGCCGGTTTGCCCTGTGCCCGCCACCGGCTGGCCAGTGACGTCGATACCGCACTGGCCTTTGCCCGCGAGACCGGTTTCCCCCTGATCGTCAAACCGCCCGATGGCGCTGGCGCCAAGGGTACTTTTCGCTGCGAAGACGAACCAGCTTTGCGGAACTGCCTTCAGGCCGCCCGCCCGACTTCGCAACACCCCATCCTGCTGGAAGAATTCATCACCGGTCAGGAACATTCCTTCGACAGCGTTTTCGTGGGTGGGAAGATGGTATGGTCTTCCATCTCGCACTATTTTCCGGGACCGTTGACCGTTGTCCGGGAACCCTGGATTCAGTGGTGCGTCATCATTCCGCGCGAAACCAGCGCCCCGCGGTATGAACGTATCCAGTCCGCCGGACCCGCTGCTGTCCAGGCTCTCGGTTTGCAGACGGGCCTGTCCCACCTCGAATGGTTCCGCCGTGACGACGACACGATCGCAATTTCCGAAGTCGGCGCGCGTCCGCCCGGAGCCCAGTTCACAACGCTCCTCAGCTTTGCTCACGACACGGATTTTTATCGCGCCTGGGCGGAGTTGATGATCCACCAACGATTCGATCCACCGCAACGCCAGTTCGCCTGCGGTGCTGCCTACCTGCGCGGCCAGGGCCAGGGAAAAATCGCTCACGTGCGGGGCCTGGAAGAAATCGCTGCCGCGTTCGGATCGATCATCGTCCAGGCGAAAATCCCGCAACGTGGACAGTCCCCCTCGGGAACCTACGAAGGCGAAGGCTACATTATCGTCCGCCACCCCGAAACTCGCGTCGTCGAAAACGCACTCGAAAAAATCATCAACACCGTTCGCGTCGAGATGGCCTGAAGAAGTTTCCGGGCCCGTCGATTTTTCCAGTTCAAAAATTCCGCCCCTAAAAAACAGTGCAGCCATGAACGTTCTGATGATTTCACCCGGGTTCCCGTACGAGCAACCCTTCTTCACCCGCGGACTGGCGCGACAGGGGGCTAACGTCATTGGCCTGGGCGACCAACCCCAACACGATCTCAACCCGGTCGCCAAAGCCGCCTTGAGTGCCTACCTGCACGTGAATTCTTTCGGTGACGAATCGGCCATCATGCATCAGGTCCGCCAGTTCGCCAGCCAGCAGGGCATCGACCAGGTCGAATGCACCTGGGAGCCGTATATGACACTGGCTGCCAACATTCGCGCCCACCTTGGACTGCCCGGCATGACGCTACAGCAGACGATCCCTTTTCGCGACAAGGAAGTCATGAAACAGAAACTGGACGCCGCGGGCATTCGCACGCCACGCCACGCCAGCACCAGCACAGAAAGTGGCGTGCGCCAGGCCGTGCGCGAGATTGGCTATCCCGTCTGTATCAAACCCATCGCCGGAGCCGGTTCCGCGGATACACATCGGGTTGATGACGATGCCGGCCTGGAAATGGTGCTGGCCGCGATTCGACATGTCCCCGAGGTCAGCGTCGAGGAGTTCATTGAAGGCGAAGAGTACACTTTTGACACGATTTGCATTGACGGGGAAATCAGGTTTTTCAACCTCTCGCTGTACCGGCCCCGCCCGCTGATCCAGCGGCAGGAGGAATGGATCAGCCCACAGACGATCGTCCTGCGCGATGTCGAGGCCCCCGAATTGCTGGCCGGACGCGAGATGGGGCAGGCGGTCATTCGCGCCCTTGGTTTTCAAACCGGTTTCACGCATATGGAGTGGTTTCGCAAACAGGACGGCGAAGTCGTTTTTGGAGAGATCGCCGCCCGGCCACCCGGTGCGAGTCTCTGCGACCTGATGAATTATTCCATCGATGCCGATGTCTACGAGGGCTGGGCCCAGGCAGTCCTGCACCATCGCTGGTCGCAACCCGTCGAGCGCAAATACAATGCCGGCCACATTTTCAAACGGGCTCAGGGAAGCGGCCGGATTCAGGGGGTTACCGGCCTGGACGGCATCATGGCGCAGTACGGCCAGCACATTTGCGTCGTCGATCTGCTGCCGCCTGGTGCTCTGCGCCGGGACTGGAAACAGACTTTGCGTTCCGACGGCATGATCATCTTCCGCCACCCCGACCTCGCCACCTGCTGCGAGATTGGCGACCAAATCGGCATCCGGCTGCAAATGTACGCCAGCTAAAAAGGGGTCAGGAGCGTTCCCGACCCCTTTTTTACAGTTTTTTTATAATGCGGCCTGGTAGAGTTGCAGCGACTCCGTTTTTGAAACGGGTCGGGGATTGAAGTTGGCCGTCCATTGGGACGCGGCCTCTTCGCTCATCGCCGTCAACAGATTTTCCGGAACTTGCAGTTCGCCCAGCGTTGTATGCAGCCCACCCAGCGCCACCCAGCCGGTGACCAGCCCGGCCAGTTGATCAGTCGCACTCCCGGCATCCGGCTGGAACATCCCCGCCGCCAGCAACAGTTCGCGGTACCACGATTCAAACTGCACGCCATTGAACCGGATCACGTGCGGCAGGGTAATGCCCACAGCCTGACCATGAATCGTGCCAAATCGCGCGGTAACCGGATTGGCCAGAGCATGAGCTGCACCGAGCATGGAGTTCTCGATGGCCAGCCCGGCCAGCGCGGCCCCCAGTTGCATGTCCGTCCGCGCCTGAAGTGAATCCGGATCACCGATGACCCGGGGAAACGCCGACGCCAGTAACCGGAACGCCTCCCGGCTGAACATCATCGACAGCGGGTTGCGCCGCCGGCTGACCCAGGTTTCAACGGCATGTGAAATCGCATCGATTCCGGTAACTGCGGTCACAGTCGCCGGCTGGGTCCGGGTCAGTTCGGGATCGAGGATCGCGATTGCAAAGGCGGCCCGCACATCGCCACAGGCCATCTTTACATGCGTTCCGGCATCCGAGATCAGTGCATACGACTGCATCTCGCTGCCGGTTCCGCCCGTCGTGGGTACCGCAATCATCGGCAAAAAATTTCCACGGCCTTTGCCCGTGCCCCAATAATCCTGCATCCTCCCTCCACCAGCGAGAAGGAAGTTGCACCCTTTTGCCGTATCCATACTGCTGCCGCCCCCCAGCCCCACCAGCATGTCGGGACGGAATTCCCTGGCGAATTCGACTGCACGATCCACATGTTCCGTCGTGGGGTTCTCGTGCGCGTGGTCAAAAACGGCCGTCTCGATTTTCTCACGTGACAGGCTTTCTACGGCCCGGGCGACATGCCCTGCCGCGACGATTCCCGGATCGGTTACAACCATGGCCCGAACACACCCCAGCTCGCGGACCAGCCGGCCGACCATGCCGACGGCCCCGGGCCCCTGAACCATCCGCGTGCGAATCTGGCAATCCGTCACTCCTTCAATCATCACATTCATCGGCGCGGGCAACCCGTTGCAAGTGTATCGAAAACAGCAGCCTTGTTCAGGCACCGATCCCCGCCGCCACCGGGCTGGATTCGTGCAATTGAACGGCACGCGACCGGAACAGAAACTCGGTCAGGTTTCCTTCGTGCGGCTGCAACCAGTTCAGACGGTTGGTCGGAATTGGGCCGATGTTCAGCCGGTCGATATTCGTCGCAGCAGCCAGTTCAGCAATCCAGTCCACATCATCGGTGATCGCCGAACCGACCAGCGTTGGGCCGGCCGCCGCAATCATTTTCTGCTGAGGACAATCGACCACAGTGACCAGCGGAAACATGAATTCCTTCGAAGCAATCGCGCGCTGGGGACTGTTGGCGTGACAAACCATCGGGCGCAACCAGGTGCAACGCTCATGCTCCACCAGGCGGGGGCCGAAACCGGCAGTACAGTCCGTGACACCAGCTTCCTTCAGGTCTTCCTCCAGCATTTGCCAGACGGCTTGCCCCATTCCCGCGGCGGTGAAAGCGGCCAGCGAAGCCCTGGGGTCATCTGGTGGAAGGGCTTCAACCGGCCCCATTCGCGATGCCAGGGCTTCGGCGATCTCGCGCCCGTGGCGACTGGCAAAAATCGCGCTGGCGTTGATGCAACTGCGCCCGCCATTACTCAGAACGCTTTCCACCATCATGTCGAGATGGTCCGCCCAGGCATCCACGCAGTCGTCACCCAGGAAAATTTTGGAAAAACCAGGGCCGTGTACCTGCACGCGAGGATTGCCGCTGTACTGCTGGACGGTTTGAGCCGACCCAAAAATCATGCTGCGTTCACATCCCGACAGGATCGCCTGCCCGACGTCATGGCCTCCCGGATAGAGCGACATCGCTTCGGCGGGAATTCCGGCAGCGGAAAACGCCGAAAAAATCCGGTAAGCAGTCCACGGCTCCTGCGAACCGGGTTTCAGCACCAGCCCCAACTGCAAGGGAACCACCGGCAACCACAACGTGTGAACTCCCGGCGAATTGTTGGGCAACACGGCACCCAGTGCGTTGGCCTGGGCCTGGTAACTGACAACCACACCGCGGGACTCTCTGCCATAACCGCGAGTCAGAATGTTCAAATCCAGCCCGCGGGTGAGGGCATCCAGAATCTCAGCCATGTTCCGCAAAACGAAACAGTTTTTTTGCATGTTGCTGCGGCACATGTGTTCTGGCAATCCGGTCGAAGCCGACTGGTGCTTGACAAAATCATCGGGCGACTGCATCACACCACCCACCTGCACCGCTTCGTGCTCGAACAGGTCTGCGGCCCGGGCAGCCCGGCGGATCAGGTCGTCACAGGAAAACTCGCGCAGCACATTTCTCGCCCTCGCGCTCTGCCGCAAGTCCCGCGAGACAATCCCGCCATTCGCCTGGCCGACCGTGGCAATCGTTTCACCGGTCAGAAAATGGCTGACCGTCGTTTGCTCCAGCGATTCGTAAACTTTCCCCCAGCGAATCACCGGGATTTGCATTTCAGACATTCACACTTTCCTGTTCTGTTCTGCTCGGTTCTTTTTTGAACTTTTCGGTTGCGGCAATATTCTGTCCCGGTCCAACAATCTTCCGGTCCAACAGTCTTCCGGTCCAACAATCTTCCGGCCCAACAATCTTCCGGCCCGGCAACTGTTCCGGCCTGACCGACCGATCAATAAACGCCAACCGTAGTTGAACCGGCCAGCTTGTGGAACGGTCGGACGCCGCTGACGCCTTCCCACGGATAAAGTTCGCAGGGAGGTTCCCGTTCGCCTTCGTCGCGTTCCAGAAATCCCGGCACAAAAAATTCTTTGGTCAACGTGGTCAACCGCACGCGCCCCGTCTCGCCAAACCCGACCGCGCGGTCGTTGTCGTCGAAATCAACCACTTCGGTCACCGCGCGAGGCTGCGGCGCGTAATAGCTGATCTTGTATTTTTCTTCAGCCGTCACGGGTTTGCTGCAGGCCAGCCCCATCAGCGTGTTCCCATAGGTCGGCGTCATGTAGAGACCGCTTTCGGCTGGCGGACCACCCAGCAATTCCTCGACTGCGTAACGGGTCCACTGCGGGGTAAATTCCGTACCGCCGGAAAAGATTCCGGTTACGCCCAGTTCCTTCAGGCTGGTGCCCCGATTTTCCAGTTCCAGGCACAACCCGTCCAGCAACTTGGGCGTGGCAAACATGCACTTGATACTGTGGCCCGCCGTCAGAATGGTGATCGCCTGGTCCATGCAGTGTTTTTTGTACTCTTCCAGATGTTCCATCCATCCTTTTTTGATCAACTTGACGACCCACCGCGGATCCAGATCGATACAGAAACAGATCCCGCCGCGAAACTGGCAGAGGTGTTCGACCGCCAGGCGCAGCCGTCGCGGCCCGCTGGGACCCAGCATCAGCCAGTTGGAATTGCGGGGAAAAAACTCGTCCGGCAGGGTTTCGCTGAACATTTCGTAATCAATCCGGAAATCGTCGATCACCATGCGGCTTTTCGGAATTCCAGTCGTCCCGCCCGTTTCAAAAACATAAGTCGGCCTGCCGTCATAAGCCCGGGGCCGCCAGCGTTCGATCGGACCACCCCGCAACCATTCATCTTCGAACGGCGGAAATTTCTTCAGATCCTCGAAACAGCTGATTTCAGTGGATGGGTCGAAATTCAGCTCCTTTTTTTTCTCCAGCCAGAAAGGACACCCGGTCCGCTCGTCAAAATGCCAGCGGACGATCTCAACCGTATGCTGGTCCAGCCGTTCGCGCGCCGCTTTTACGCGTTGGTTCAGGTCGCCGCTGGTCGCAGTCAATGCCATCGCTGATCTCACTTCAGAAATTGTTACTATTCCACCGCCTACGGCCCGGCAGGTTTTCGGAAATTATCCGCCAAAAGCCCCTCTCTGTCGACAGATCAGGTGCCGTTTGCGTGTTAATTCGAAAAATCCCGCCGAATTCAAAACAGACGCATCACAGGCGAAAAGACTCGGGCAACAAATCGCCAATCATCCACTCCCGGATTCTCTCCGGGTTCGCAGGATCAACCGCAGCCACACGAATTTTCAAACCAAACTCTGCGACAAATTGCCGACAGGCACCACAGGGAGTCGCCA
>JBGSVU010000304.1:0-6371 GCA_041752775.1 Pirellulaceae bacterium
TCGGCCGCCTGCAGGTGAGCCTGGGCGGCGTTTTCGACGTAGATGTTGTCCACCAGGTTGGTTCCGTCACCGACGCGTCGCAACTGGCCGGCCCGGGCCCGGTCGATCAGACGCGGAATGAGATGCCGGTCTCCCGGCCCCCAGATCAAATGGGGCCGCAGTGCGCAGGTTTTCAGTCCGGCGTCGTCGCTGGCCTGCAGGACATGCTGTTCGGCCATCGCCTTGGAGCGGGGATAGTTGGCCAGAAAACGAACGGCGTAGGGCGCCGATTCATCCGTGTTGATTTGGTGCTGGCCACTGAAGGTCACGCTGGGGCTGCTGGTATAAACCAGCCGGTCGACTCCGTTCTCCTGGCAGGCCTGCACCACGTTCCTCGTGGAAACGACGTTGTTGCTGTGAAAATGTTTCCAGTTTCCCCAGATGCCGGAAACGCTGGCCACATGAAAAACAACGTCCACTTCACGGCAGGCCTCGCGAATGGGATCAATGCTGCACAGGTCGCCGTGAACCAGTTCCACTCCACTGGCAGCCAGCGCATCGTCACGACGCCGGACCAGTCCGCGCACGTGGTAGCCGGCATCGACCAGCTGGCGCACGACATGCCGCCCGAGGAATCCGGTCGCTCCAGTTACAAGTGCGCGTTTCATGACTGTCCGTTGGAAAATCGTCCGGCAACCCCTGCCCGACGGTGAAGCCCGCGTTCCTGAGCGGAAAAACGCGACCCGGCCCTGACCGCCACCCTACGCACCGTGACGCTGCATCAGTTTGGGCGAAGTCTGCAATATCAGCTGGGCCAACTCGAATTGCCCGAACCATTCTGCCGTAATCCGCGCGATGCGGCTATCACCGTCCGCCATGTACCCGGTCGGGCAGGTTGCCCCGGAAGCCCGTCCGGCGATTTCCCGATACTGCGAAACCGTTTTGTCGCCAGCCCGCAACACCGGTTCAAAATCCTCGTTCATCCAGACCAGCTGCGGAACCCGCGGCGCGCCGCAGACCTGCAGTTCTTCTGCCAGCTCGCGGTTTTCGTCGCGATCCACAAAACGCAATTCGATCTGGTCCGATCCGCGGGCAATCTGCTCCACGACGGGGCACTGCCGCGCACAGTCCCCACACCACGCACCGGCCATGCACAGCACGGGCATCCGCCGCTGAAAACTGCCGAGCAGTTTTTTCTGGTCCCCGCTCAGCGCGACCTGATCCATGGTCCGCTGCCATTTGCCCTGGTCCATCGCCGATCCGAATTTCTGCAACCAGGCGTTGTAACCCAGTGCCGAATGAAAGGCTGCGTGGAACAGTGCCGTCTGACGGGAGCGGCCGGTGGGACTCAACGAAGTTCTCATGATGCAAATTCCCGAAGGTCAGGCAGGGATCCCGAAATTCCCCATCCCGGAGTTCCCCGTTGCGGCTATTTCTTTTTCTTTTTGCTGGCAGCTGCGGCCGGTTTGGCTGACCCGCGGCGGGCCGGCGCGGCGGGTGCCGGCTTTTTCTTCGACGCTGCTCCCCCACCAAAAGCTTTGGCCCAGTTGGAGGCATACTTCTCGGTCGATCCACTTCTCACAACACTCATTTCAATCCCACTCCTGTAGAACAGTTAAGCCTGCGCCAAAAAGGGGGCAGGAGCCCTTTTTTGGGGACAGGCGGTCAGTAACGTTGATCAGCCCGGTCAGGGATCAGCCCGGTCAGGCCATCAGCTTTTTGTAGCGGAAACGCCGCGGTTCGTCTTCGTCAATTCCCAGCCGCTCACGCCGCTGGGCTTCGTACGTCTGGAAGTTGCCTTCACACCAGTGCAGGTATCCGTCGCCCTCAAAGGCCAGAATGTGCGTCGCAAGGCGGTCGAGGAACCAGCGGTCGTGGCTGGTCACCACGACACAGCCCGCGTAATTCTGGATGGCTTCTTCCAGCGCCCGCAACGTGTCGACGTCGAGGTCGTTGGTCGGTTCGTCCAGCAGCAGGACATTCGATCCGCGTCGCAGCAGTTTGGCCAGGTGCACCCGGTTCCGTTCGCCGCCCGACAGCGTGCCGACTTTTTTCTCCTGGTCGGTGCCGCGAAAATTGAAGCGGGAAACGTAGGCGCGGGCGTTGAATTTCCGTTTGCCGACTTCAATGATGTCGGTCCCGCCGGAGATTTCCTGGTACACCGTGGCGCCCGGATCCAGCGAGTCGCGACTTTGGTCCACATACCCCAGTTCGACGGTTTCGCCGACCCGCAGGATGCCCGCGTCAGGTTGTTCCTGTCCGGTCAGCATCCGGAACAAAGTCGTTTTTCCCGCTCCATTGGGACCGATGACGCCGACGATTCCGCCGGCTGGCAGGCGGAAGTTCAGATTGTCCATCAGAATCCGGTCGCCATAGCCTTTGACCAGGCCCGAGGCTTCGAACACCAGATCACCGAGCGGTTTTCCGGCCGGGATCTGGATTTCCAGTTCGTCTTCGCGGTCGCGGGCGGCTTCGGCCACCAGTTGGTCGTAGGCACTGATGCGGGCCTTGCTTTTTGTTTGACGGGCCTTGGGGGCCATCCGGATCCACTCCAGTTCGCGCGCCAGCATCTTCTGTCGCGAGTCGGACTGTTTCTCTTCGATCGCCAGGCGGGCCTGTTTCTGTTCCAGCCACGACGAGTAGTTGCCTTCGAAAGGAAAACCTTCGCCGCGGTCCAGTTCGAGGATCCACCCCGCGACGTTGTCGAGGAAATAGCGGTCGTGGGTCACGGCCACGATCGTGCCGGCATAGTCCTGCAGGGTTCGCTCCAGCCACAACACCGATTCCGCATCGAGGTGGTTGGTGGGTTCGTCCAGCAACAACAGGTCCGGTTTCTCCAGCAGCAGTTTGCAGAGGGCCACCCGGCGTTTTTCACCACCCGACAGTTTCGTCACGTCGGCATCGCGCGCCGGCAGGTTCATGACGTCAAATGCGATTTCGATTTCGCGATCGAGTTCCCACGTGTTGGTGGCGTCGATCTGGTCCTGTACGCGGGCCATTTCCGCATAGACTTTTTCCAGCGCCGCGTCGTCGAGGGGTTCGCCGCATTTGGCACTCAGCGCGTTGTATTTGTCCAGCAAAGCCCGTCGCGATGCGACCGCCGACTGGACGTTGCCCCAGACATCGAGCGCCGGATCGAGTTGCGGTTCCTGGGGCAGGTAGCCGCAGGTGAAACCTTCGGTCAGCCGGGCCTCACCATCGAACTCCCGGTCGATGCCGGCCATGATTCGCATCAGCGTACTTTTACCGGAGCCATTGCGACCCAGCACGCCAATTTTGGCACCAGGATAAAACGCCAGCCAGATATTGTTCAGCACGACCCGCTGGCCATGCTTTTTGGTCAGTTCGGAAATTGTAAAAATGTATTTTTGACTCATAGCCGTATTCTTTTGAAAAACCTGAAGCCCGTCTGAATCCCTCTCATCCCCAGCCCTTCTCCCTCCCAGGGGTACAGGGAGCGAAATTATGGGGGTAACCGTTCACGCTCCAGGGGCTGACGCGTTTTTCGGCCGGGTTACCAACAATCAGGCCACCCCTGTACCGCCGAAAAACGGATCTGACCTCCTGAAACATGGACAATCTGTTAGCGACCCGTGAACGCTTACGTTTTGGGGTCGCCCTTCTTTCTCCTCCGCGGTGGAAAAGGTGGAAAAGGGAGCAAGCCAATGGCAGCCTATTCCCACTCAATGGTTGCCGGAGGTTTGCTGCTGATGTCGTAGCAAACCCGGTTGACTCCCTTGACTTCGTTAATGATTCGCGTCGACATTTTCGCCAGCAAATCGTAAGGCAGCCGGCTCCAGTCCGCGGTCATGAAATCTTCCGTATCCACCGAACGAATGACCAGTGCATTTTCGTAAGTCCGCGCATCGCCCATCACGCCCACGCTCTGCACCGGCAACAGCACCGCGAACAACTGACCCGTGGAACGATACAGTCCCGCCCGGGTGACTTCTTCGATGACAATCGCGTCAGCGTGCCGGAGAACCTCCAGTTTTTCAGCCGAAACGGGGCCCAGACAGCGGACCGCCAAACCCGGTCCCGGAAAAGGATGCCGCCACACCAGCGACTCCGGCAAACCCAACTCGACACCCAGCCGGCGGACCTCGTCCTTGAACAGGTCCCGCAGCGGTTCGATCAGCTCAAACCCCAGTTCCGCCGGCAATCCGCCCACGTTGTGGTGCAGTTTGATGGTCGCTGCCGGTCCGTCCACGGCCGCTCCACTTTCGATCACGTCCGGATAAAGCGTTCCCTGGGCAAGAAACCTGGCACCCGTGATGCCCAGGGCTTCCTCGCGGAAACATTCGATGAACATGTGTCCGATCCGGCGGCGTTTTTCCTGGGGATCGGAAACCCCCGCCAGTCCGTCCAGAAATTTCTGGCGCCCGTCGACGACGTGCAGGTCGGTTTTGAAATGTTCGGAAAATTCATGCACCACGGCTTCCTTTTCACCCCGCCGCAACAAGCCGTTGTCGACGAGAATGCAGGACAGCTGGTCGCCGATCGCGCGATACAGCAGTGCCGCCACGACCGACGAATCAACTCCGCCAGACAAACCGCAGATGACCCGGTCGTCGCCGACCAGCGCGCGGATTTTTTCGATTTCGGCTGCCGCAAAATCGCCCAGCTGCCAGTTGCCCGCACAGCCGCAGACGTTGTACAGGAAATTCCTCAGCAGCGTTTTGCCGTGGGGCGTGTGTGTGACTTCCGGATGAAACTGCAATCCGTAAACCGGCCGGGTGCTGTGCCGCACAGCTGCGACAGGGCAGGTGCCGGTTTTTGCCAGCGGCAGGAAACAGTCGGCAACCTCCTGGACCTGGTCCCCGTGACTCATCCAGACTTCGCTGGACGGCGGAAAATTTTCAAACAGCGGGTCGTCGCGGCTGATGTCGCAAACGGCGCGGCCGTACTCGCGGGCCTCGGCATGAGCGACTTTGCCGCCGAGGCTGTCGCAGATCAGTTGCATGCCGTAACAGATTCCCAGAATGGGTATTTCCAGGTCGAACAGCCCGGCATCGCACCGCGGCGCCGCGCCCTCGTAAACGCTGCTCGGGCCGCCCGACAGAATCAGTCCCGCCGGTTCGTGGGCGAGAATCGCCGCCGGAGAAATGTCGTGCCGGACAATCTCGCAGTAGACGTTCAGCTCGCGCACCCGCCGCGCGATCAGTTGCGCGTACTGGGATCCGAAATCGAGTACGAGGATCCGCTGGTCCGTCGTCCGGCTGGCGTGTTGCGAGATGTGTTCAGAAGCCAGTGCCATGCTGCCCCAATGCCGTTTTCTCCTGACACGGGTCGAACCGCGTGCCCGAAAATTTGAAACGGAGCATTATAGACTTTCTGCGACAGCCGGAAAGCGTCAAATCCGCAACGTCGCACCGTCCGCCCGTCCGAATCGTTAACGGTGTCCTCGCCCGCCACTCATTCCGTCGCCGCTGCCATCAGGCCCGCAAACAGGGGCAACAGCTGTTTCTTGCGACTGACCACACCGTCCAGCTGGTAGAGGTGCACATCCAGCCGCGGGTAATTGATTCCCTCCCACGACTCGGGTTCGGCCGACATCAGCAACAGGCTGCCGTTGGAAACGATGTCGGTCACCAGCAGTGCCGCAAACTCCAGCCGCCGCGACCGGGCCAGCTCTTCCAGGGCCAGCATCAACCGGGACTTCTGTTCCCAGAACAGTTCAAAACCGATCTCCTCGATCTGCGAAATCGAAAACCGCCGGCCATTTTCCGAAAATTCCTTGCAGTCCTCCCGCACCACAACAGCCGCGTCCCCGCTGCGCAACGCCGATCCGGTCTGGAAAAAATCCATCGCGAACTGGTCCAGGTCGACAGCGCAGTAATCCCGCAACCATTCCATCGTAGTGCGGTCCACTTCCGTCGTCGTCGGTGACCGGAGAAAAAGCGTGTCCGAAATCAGCCCCGCCGCCATGCACAACGCGATACCGGGATCCGGCGTTATACCCGCCAGCCTGAATTCGCGGGCCACCAGCGTGCAGGTTGATCCCACCGGTTCGTTGACGAAGCGGATCGGATGCGCGGACTTCAGTCCGCCGCCCAGTCGATGATGATCGAGGACTTCCACAATCTCGGCTTCATCAGCTCCCGCCACGGCCTGGGACAGCTCGTTGTGATCGACCAGCACCAGCCGCGGACGGGGTGGTGCCACCAGATCGTTTCGCGTGATCACGCCGATCATGGCGCCGTGATCATCGATCACCGGAAACAGCCGCTGCGGGTCACGCTCCACCACCGCGCGGACTTCAGCGACCGACTGGTGGGCCTCGACCGTCCGGAATTCCCGCTGGATCGCGCTGTCGATGGTCCGCGCGGTCTTCAGCCGGATCGTGGCTGTTGCTGTTCCATGCGGGCAGGTGATCACGGTCACGCGGTGGG
>JBGSVU010000305.1:0-3990 GCA_041752775.1 Pirellulaceae bacterium
CGGGCCAGAACCAGCCGAAAAAAAACAGGGGTCAGCTGTTCCTCCCGGCCACCGAGCGGGCCAGCGCGACCAAACCCCCTGCCGGAATGCCCAGCGAATCGAGGGCAGCGATCGCCTGTTCGGTATTGAATCGGGCCAGTTCACGGCTGGCTTCCACTCCCAGCAGCGCCGGGTAGGTTAATTTTCCGCGTGCGCCGTCTTTGGCTGCCCGTTTTCCCATTGTGGTCGGGTCGCCGGAAAAATCCAACAGATCGTCGGTTATCTGAAACGCCAGGCCCAGGTGCCGGCCGTATTTTTCCAGACTTTCACATTGTGCGGGGGCAGCCCCGGCAACCACGCCCCCCAGTCGCAGGCTGACCGCCAGCAGGGCCGCTGTTTTTCGCAAATGAATCTCTTCGACACGTTGCAGGGGATCGGCAGGCGGTTCCGTTTCGGCTCGCAAATCGTCAGCCTGGCCACCGACCAGATTGCAGGCCCCGGCGGCGATCGCCAGTTCCCGGACACAACCCAGCGCCCGCCCGGGCGGATGTACATGTCGGGAAATGGTTTCAAAAGCCAGCGGAATCAGGGCGTCGCCCACCAGTATCGCCGTGGCTTCGTCGTATTGAACGTGTACCGTTGGCCGTCCCCGACGCAAATCGTCATCGTCCATCGCGGGCAGATCATCATGCACGAGTGAGTAGGCGTGAATCATTTCGACCGCACAGGCCACGGGCAACGCCTGGAGTGGGTCGCCACCGCAACAGCGGGCGGCCGCCAGCACCAGCAGTGGACGCAGCCGCTTTCCGGGAGCGAGCAATGCATACCGGATCGCTTCGCGCAGCCGTTCGGGACACCCCGCGTCCAGCTCCGTGTATTGCCTCAGCCCCTGCTCGATCATGGCGCGATCGGATTCACACTGCTCGACCAGAAACGCGGGAAGAGTTTCCATTTCAACGGTTTGCCAGCCACCAGGAAGCATTAATTTTCCGAAAAAAAAAGAATCGGACAGACAAAGGAAGAGGAGTCAGCTTGCTTTATTGAACCGCAGCCGGCCGGGAAACTCAAACCGGTCCATCGCAACTGAAATCAGAACAAATTGTCGCAGTCCCCGCTGGCTGGATCGTCTTCCCCAGCGGCGTCGGCATCGCGTCTGGCTGCAGTATCCCGTTTTTCGCCCGCGACCCGTTTGCGTTTTTTGCCAGCGGATGGGGAATCGTCCGACTGGGCCGAACGTTGGTGTTCAAAGGACTCCAGCAGGGCATTCCCGTTTTCATCCACATCGACCAGTTGCCGGATTTTCAACTCGGTCTGTTCCAGCAATTTCAGGCATTGCCGCAAATGCTGCACTCCCAACTCGTAGCGTGACAGACTGTCTGTCAGCGTCAGTCCACCCGACTCCAGATCGCGGACCGCGCGTTGCAGCTGGTCAAGCGATTCCTCAAACGATGCAACTGTTTTTTTTGACTGTGCCATGTTCCTGCCTGATCACATACTGTTGATGCCTTGGAAAGTCCCGATGCCCGCAGTGGCCTGACATCGGGTACCACTGTTGTCGGGTTCCACTGTCAGGCGCCGGTTTGCAAACGCAATTCCTGGAGGACGGCATCGATGCTGCCTTTCGCGTCGCCGAACAGCATCGCGGAGTTTTCCAGATAGAACAGTGGATTGTCCACGCCCGAATATCCGGTGCCCATGCTGCGCTTCAGGACCACAACGTGGCGGGACTTCCAGACTTTCAACACGGGCATCCCGTAAATCGGACTGGAGGGGTCGTCCTCGGCGCCCGGATTGACAATGTCGTTCGCACCAATCACCAGCACCGTACCGGTGTCGGGAAAATCATCGTTGATTTCTTCCATTTCCAGCACGATGTCATAGGGAACGTTGGCTTCGGCCAGCAACACGTTCATGTGTCCTGGCAACCGCCCGGCGACGGGGTGAATCGCGAATCGGCACTCAATGCCCTGGCTTTTCAGCACCTGCGTGATCTCGCGCACTGAATGTTGGGCCTGGGCAACCGCCATGCCGTAACCGGGCACGATCACGACCGACCCCTCTTCCAGCAGCCACTGGGCCGTTTCCGCCGGTGAGGTCGTGTGGTAGGAGGTCGGCCCCACCCGCTGGCCGGCCGCTGCAGCCACTTCGCCGCCAAAGCCACCCATAATCACGCTGACAAACGAACGGTTCATGGCATGGCACATGATATAGCTGAGGATCGCACCGCTGCTGCCCACAAGCGCACCGGTGACAATCAGCAGATCATTCGGCAACATGAATCCGATCGCCGCTGCCGCCCATCCGCTGTAACTGTTCAGCATCGACACGACCACGGGCATGTCCGCACCGCCGATCGCCGCCACCATGTGCGCGCCGATTGCAAATGAAATCAGGGTGACCAGCAACAGCGCCGAGAATCCCGCGGCCCAGGAACCCGTGGTGCATATCCAGTAGGCCAACAGAATGGTCAGGACAATCCCGCCCAGATTCATCCAGTGGCGCCCGGTCAGGGTCAGGGGTTTGCTGCCGATTTTTCCGTTCAGTTTTCCCCACGCCACCAGCGATCCGGTAAAGGTGTATCCTCCGATGAAAATGCCCGCCACGATTTCCAGCAGATGAATCACATCGACATGTCCGGCGCTGATCAACCAGTTGCTCCAGCCCACCAGCACCGCGGCCAGCCCGACGAAGCTGTGGAGGATCGCGACCAGTTCTGGCATCCCGGTCATTTCCACCGTGGTTGCCAGGCGGGTTCCGACCGCAGCTCCGGCGACCAGCGCGAGCAGGACAATTGTGATGGCTCCCGCACCGGGAACGGCCATCGTGATTTCTTCGCCCTGCAAAGTGGCCACGGGTGTGGTGAAACGCCAGACGAGTGCGGCGACGATCGCAAGAATCATGCCAAGGATTCCCAGCATGTTGCCGCGACGACTGGTCTCGTGTCGACTCAGTCCGCCGAGGCTGAAAATGAAACAGACGCCCGCCATCAACCAGGCGACCATTGGAATGCTGCCCATGAAATACCTTTACCCCTGTTTTCGAAACATGCCCAGCATGCGTTGAGTCACGAGAAATCCGCCAGCGATGTTGATCGTTGCGACCAGAATCGCTGCCGCCGCCAGCAGTGTGGAAGCGTGATACCAGGGATTGCCGATCTGCAGCAGTCCACCGATCACAATGATGCCGCTGATCGCATTGGTCACGCTCATCAGTGGAGTATGCAGCGCGGGCGTCACATTCCAGATGACCTGCCAACCGATGAAACAGGCCAGTACAAAAACCGTCAGCCGCGAAACAAAATCTTCCGGGGCAAACTTGCCGAGAACCAGAAACAGGATTCCCGCCAGCGCCAGAACGACCGGCATCACCCACGCGGGAGCTTCCGGTTTGGCTGCAGAGGCCGCAGAGACACTGGCCGCAGCAGCTTTCCCCGCCGGCGCTGCGTCCGGTGCGGGTTTGGCCGGCGCCGGCCAAATCACTTTTCCATCGTGGACCGCGGTCGTCCCGCGAACGACTTCGTCGTCGAGGTTGAAAACCAGCTGGCCATCCTTGCCCGGCGTCATGTCAGTCAACAGGTTCACCAGATTGTTGCTGTACAGCGTCGACGACTGGGTTGGCAACCGTCCGGCGAGGTCGGTATAGCCGATCAGGGTGACTCCGTGCAGGCAATATTTTTCGCCGGGACGGGTTCCCTCGCAATTGCCCCCCTGTTCGGCGGCCATGTCCACAACCACGCTGCCGGGTTTCATGGACGCGATCATTTTGTCGGTGATCAGTTTGGGCGC
This sequence comes from Pirellulaceae bacterium, assembly GCA_041752775.1. Classification (GTDB taxonomy): domain Bacteria; phylum Planctomycetota; class Planctomycetia; order Pirellulales; family Pirellulaceae; genus BJ22. Next base: position 3,765 of record JBGSVU010000305.1, read on the forward strand.
AGGTTTGCCAGGGATCAGCGCGGTGGTGATGATGATGTCGACTTCTTTGGCCTGTCGGGCAAACAGCTCCATTTCGGCGGCGATAAACTCCGGACTCATCGTTTTGGCATAACCGCCATGCCCCTCGCCGTCCTCGCTGAAATCCAGCATCAGGAATTCGGCTCCCATGCTGCGAACCTGTTCGGCGACGGCCGGGCGCGTGTCGAAAGCGCGGACCTGCGCGCCC
>JBGSVU010000306.1:0-3336 GCA_041752775.1 Pirellulaceae bacterium
TTGGCATATTCACTGCTTCAATTCTTGTTCACCAGCCAGAAAAGTTCAACCCGAAGAAATACAAAATCCGGCTTTCCACCAATTTTTTGTGGACCGGCTGGCCGAAAGTGAAATGAATGGACCTGGCCGAACAGGCCTGGCTCAACCCGCGATGAACCACGCCAACCGCGTTCAAGACGAATTCCGCCTGGTTTGGCCTGATTTAGATTGCATGCCGCCGCCAGGACTGTTACCATTTGAAGTCCGTCCGATTACGTCCCGTTCCTGCTGTCACCTGCGCCGAAATTGTGGCCAGGGTGCTACCCCATGCTGCCGTTTTCCCCAAAACCGGCCGCAACAGAAAGTTCATTTTTTTACATGGTAAACCGCACCCTTATTCGCAATCTCGAAGACGACGACATTTCACAACAACTCGACCAGCTGTTTCAGGCTGGCGACGATGAAATGGCCGAACTCTACTCGTCCGATGGTCATTCCGACCAGAAATTCCAGATCAATGAAATTGTCTCCGGCAAAATTGTTCGCGTCGATGCCGAAGTAGTCGTGATCGATATCGGCTTCAAAAGCGAAGCCACCGTTCCCCGCAACGAATGGGAAGACCACCTGCCCCCTCCCGAAGTCGGCCAGGAATGCCGGGTTCTGATCGAGGACCTCGAAGACGAAAGCGGGACCCCCGAAGAAGGCCACGGCCTGATTGTCGTCAGCAAGAAACGGGCTGACCACATCATCCACTGGATCGAAGTCATCTCCAAAGTCAAGGAAGGTGACATCGTTACCGGAACCTGCACCCGCAAAATCAAGGGCGGGCTGCTGGTCGATATCGGTGTTCCGGTCTTCCTCCCCGCCAGCCAGGTCGATATCCGCCGGCCAGGCGATATCGGTGACTACATTGGCAAAGCCGTTCAGTGCGAAGTCCTGAAAATCGACGACCAGCGCCGCAATATCGTTGTCTCGCGCCGGGCCCTGATCGAAAAGGAACGCCAGTACTCACAGCAGAAATTGCTGGCGGAACTGGAAGTCGGTCAGACCCGCAAGGGAACCGTCAAGAATATCGCGGACTTCGGCGCTTTCGTCGATCTCGGCGGCATCGACGGACTGCTGCATATCACTGACATGGCCCACACCCGGATCAGCCACCCCAGTGAAATGGTGCAGATCGATTCGGAAATCGAAGTCAAGGTCCTGAACGTCGATCGCGAAAAAATCAAGATTGCCCTCGGACTGAAACAGCTGCTCCCCAACCCGTGGGACAACGCCGAAGAAAAGTATCCGGTCAACTCGGTACACAAGGGCGAAGTCGTCAATGTGGTCAACTATGGCGCGTTCGTCAAACTCGAACCGGGCATCGAAGGCCTCGTTCACATCTCCGAAATGTCCTGGGTCAAACGGATTAACCATCCGAGCGAACTGGTCAAAATCGGCGACGAAATCGACGTCTGCATCCTGAACGTGGATCGCAAAGGCGAACAGATGTCGCTGGGCATGAAGCAGACCCAGAAAAATCCGTGGGACGAAGTCGAGGAACGCTACCCCGTCGATGCACTCGTCAAAGGCAAGGTTCGCAACCTCACCAACTACGGCGCCTTCGTCGAACTGGAACAGGGAATCGATGGTCTGCTGCACGTCAGCGACATGTCCTGGACCCGCAAGGTTGGCCATCCGAGCGAAGTCCTCGAAAAAGGACAGGACGTCGAATGCAAAGTCCTTTCGGTCGATACCCAGCGCCGGCGGATTGCCCTCGGGCTGAAACAGATCGACCAGGATCCGTGGGCCAACGACATCCCGTCGCGGTATCAACCTGGCCAGGTTGTCACCGGCAAAGTCACCAAGATCACGACCTTTGGCGTGTTCGTGGGACTGGAGGACGGGCTGGAAGGCCTGCTGCACATCTCCGAGCTTTCCGACCAGAAAGTCGACAATCCCGACTCGCTGGTCAAGGTGGGCGAGGAAATCGAAGTCAAGGTTTTGCGGGTCGATACCGAAGACCGCAAGATCGGACTGTCACGGCGACGGGTGGACTGGAGCAAGGAACAGGAAGCCGCCGCCGAGAAAAGCGAAGGCGGTGGTTACGCTTCCGACAGGAACCAGTCCGAACTGCGTGGCGGTCGCGGCTCCTCCGGCCCGCTGATCAACACCGGTGGCGGCGACGACAACTCGCCGGACTAAACCGCCTGGAACTGTCCGGACCAAACCGGGCTGAATCCAGCCGCCTGGCTTCGGCAAACCAAAGCCCGGGCAAACAAAACCTGCAACGGACCACGCGCCAGCGTGGTCCGTTTTTATGTGGCCAACCCAATTGTCCGGACACGTGCGCCCAACCTGGACCAGAGCGGAACGATTGTCCCCAATCGTTCCTTCTGTTTTTTGTGAAGTACAATTGCCCTCAATTGTTCCTGCGAAGATATTCAGCAGAAACAAAACAGTTCTCTGCCGCATGGAACCCGGTGTCCACCCGTGTAGTGCCGACGCCGTATTGCGCTGGTTGCCGTAACTGCGGGCACGGTCCCAAGTGGTGGACGGCGGAGTGATGATGCATGCCGGGTTGGGTGATGGTGCGTCTCCGCCGGGGTGTGCCTTCGTTACGGCCTACGCAATAGACCACACGAACGGGCAGGTACAGTTAGCGATTTGGTTTTGCGCTGGTTGCCGTAACTGCGGGCACGGTCCCAAGTGTTGGACGACGGAGTGATGATGCATGCCGGGTTGGGTGTCGGTGCGTCTCCACCGGGGTGTGCCCTTCGTTACGGCCTACGCAATGGACCGCACGAACGGGCAGGTACAGTTAGCGATTTGGTGTTGCCCTGGTTGCCGTAACTGCGGGGCACGGTCCCGCTTGATGGACGGCGGAGTGATGATGCATGCCGGGTTGGGTGTTGGTGCGTCTCCGCCGAAGTGTGCCCTTCGTTACGGACTACGCAATGGACCACACGAACGGGCAGGTACAGTTAGCGATTTGGTTTTGCCCTGGTCGCCCTGCGCACGGGTTCGCGAGCCGTGACCCTGGCGACTGCTTCAGCTAGAATCGGGAACGTGGACTGGACCCGCCGCCAACGGGTTCCGGTCCATGTCATGGTTCCATCGCCTTCCGGGAGTTTTCCGACATGTCGCGTCACGGTTTTTCGGGGTTCGCTTCCCTGATGGTGATCCCCTGTTCCCTGTTTTTCCTGACCGGCCTGGCTGCCGGACAACAGCCCCATTCGCTGCCAGCCGACTACGCAGAAGTGGCTGCGGAGATCGTTGCTGCCGGGCAGCGTTCCAACGACTCCTGGATCAAACTGCAGGAATTGTGCGACGACATCGGCCACCGGTTGAGCGGTTCCGAATCGTTGAACCAGG
>JBGSVU010000307.1:0-1778 GCA_041752775.1 Pirellulaceae bacterium
AGAGCACCGGCAGTCAAACCTGCTGCCCGGACAGGTATCGAATCACCGTCTCTGGCGCAAAACAACTCGCGGAAACCGGACACCGGTCTATTCTGATGGAACTCACCGACTGGCAATCCGCGGCGACACCGGAACTGCTGCGCCACCGCGCGTCGATGCTGAATGCCATCCGCTTTTTTTTTACCAGTCGGGGTTTTCTCGAAGTCGAAACGCCGCTGCTCTCGCGCGACACGGTGGTCGACCGGCATCTCGACCCTCTGCCCATCGAGACCCGCTGCCTGGGATTGCCTGACACCGGCGATTCGCCGGCACAGATGTTCCTGCAGACTTCTCCCGAATTTGCCATGAAACGTCTGGTTGCAGGGGGAAGTGGTCCGATCTTTCAGATTTGCAAGGCCTTTCGCGCCGGCGAAACCGGGGAATGGCACAATCCCGAATTCACAATGCTGGAATGGTACGACCCCCGTGTCGATTACAGCGCGGGCCGGGACCAGCTGGGGCAATTGGCCTGCGAGATTTTTCGTGTCAATGAGGTTTCCATGGTTCCGTATCGGCAGGCCTTTCAGGATCTTGCCGGCGTGGACCCGTTCGCGGCCACGGACCAGGAGTTGGTTGCCTGTCTGGAACAGCACTCGGTCGCCATGCCAGCCAATGTCCTGGACGACCGCAACCAGTTGCTGGAACTGTTGCTGGCAATGGTGGTTCAGCCGCAACTGGGAACCAGCATTCCGGAAATCGTTTTTGACTGGCCGGCCAGCCAGTCGGCACTGGCCCGTTGCCGCATGGAATCAGGACACGAAATTGCTGAACGGTTTGAACTCTACTTTCAGGGAGTGGAACTGGCCAACGGCTACTGCGAGTTGACGGATCCGGCGGAGCTGAAAAAACGGAATCGGGTCAACAATCGCGCCCGCCTGGGGGATGGAAAGAGCGCATTGCCTTGCGACAGCCGCCTGTTGCAAGCGATGGAAACAGGGCTGCCTGACTGCTGCGGGTGTGCGGCAGGCGTGGATCGAATGTTGATGATCGCAACGGGAAGCAAATCGATTCAGGAAGTGCTGGCCTTTCCGTTTCACAGAGCTTGAAATCAGCGTCCGGGTTAGTCCAGAAAAAAAGCCGGCCATCCCAAAGGACAACCGGCTGGAGTCAGGTTTCGCCGTCGCGGGCCCTTTTGCAGGACCAGGACGTACAGGGCGAAAGACTTATTTTTCGTCCGAGTCTGTCGATTCTTTTTTCGTGACGTCGGAGTTGCCGGCGGCCTCGTGCATTTGTTTCAGCTTTTCTTCGCTTGAGACCGGGCGGGTTTCGCCTTCCGCATTCGATTCCAGTTTGTTGGCCTGGGCGAGTGCTGCCTGGCCGCGCACATAGGCAACAACCTGTTGTGCGGCCATCAATTCCTGGGGATTGAAGAAACGAACGAAACTGCCATCCATCCGTTCCTCACGGTTTTTCACGAGCAATTCGTTCCAGCTCAACCCGTTGGCAATGTTCCAGGCACTGGCCTGGGCAACCTGCACGCTGACCTGGTCCGTGGCCAGCAAATGGCACAGCTGCTCGATGGCAGGATCAGTCGTGACCGTTGAAAGAGGCACGATGGTGTAATCCATCTGGGGGACCGGATCTGTTTTTCCATGTTCCAGGCAAAAAGTATTGAGACTCAACTTGCCATTTTCGCCGGACGGGATGTTAAAGGCTCCACCGGGAGCACCACCACCCATGCCGCCGCCCAGACCACCGCCACCCATGCCGCCGCCCAAGCCACCGCCGCCCATGCCGCC
>JBGSVU010000308.1:0-3096 GCA_041752775.1 Pirellulaceae bacterium
GCGTTCTGGAGGCAAACATTTAAATCCTGCAAACCAGGCCCGCGGAGAGAAAGGGCTGGATTGCCGTATCCTTTTTAATTTCGAGGAGTTTAGTCCGCATGTCAAAATCGAGTCGCAGTCTGTTTGCGTCAGCCATGGCGATGGTTGCCGTACTGGGCGCCGGGGTGACATTCACCCGGGCCCAGGACGAAGAGAAAAAGCCTGAGTATCCACCGCTGGAAAAAGTCACCGAAGGTTTTGAAGAAGTTCCACTGGCCAGCACATCCAGCGACGCCAAAAAGTCGTTTTACCGACTCTGGATTGATCGCAAGAACAACCAGATGCTGGCTGAACTGCCCGCAGACAATGAGTCGCCTACCCACAAGGAATTTATCGCCACAACCCTGTCAGGTGGCGATGTGTTTGCCGGATTGCAGTCGAGCGACTACTACGTTTACTGGAAAAAATATGGCAAGCGCCTGGCGCTGGTCCAGGAAGACCTCTCGATCCGCGGATCCGATGACGAATCCAAATCGTCCGTAAAACGCCTGTTTACCGACACGATCCTGGTCGACGTGCCGATTTTGACGATGGTCCCACAGGGTGGCCCGGTAATTGACCTGGACGAACTGCTGGTCAATAACGCCGGAGTTTTCTTCGGTCCGGAAGCCCGCGGCGGCAAGAATTATCTCTCGCGGGTTGAGCGGGTGAAGGCCTTTCCGGGGAATGTCGAAATCGCCTGGGAAATGGCGACGGGCAACGGCAATCTGAAAACCTATCACTATTCGATCAGCGCTATCAAGGGCACCGCGGGATACAAGCCCCGCAAGGCCGACCAGCGGATCGGCTATTTCACCACGGGTTACAGCGATTACGGCCAGTACGAAGGCGACGATACCCAGGTCCGCTATATCAATCGCTGGAATCTGGAGAAGAGCGACCCGAAACTGAAAATGAGCCCCCCCAAACAGCCGATCGTTTTCTACATCGAACACACGACACCCATTCGTTACCGCCGCTGGGTTCGCGAAGGGGTGTTGTACTGGAACCAGGCCTTTGAACAGGTTGGAATCGTCAACGCGATCGAAGTCCGCCAGCAGGACAAATCGACTGGTCTGTACATGGACCTCGACCCGGAAGACGTCCGGTACAACTTCATTCGCTGGTTGAACAACAATGTCAGTACCGCGATTGGTCCCAGCCGCGTTAACCCGGTGACCGGCGAAATTCTTGACGCCGACATCGTGCTGACCGACGGATGGATCCGGACTTTTGAAGACCAGTTCGACGAACTGATGCCCAAAATCGCCATGGAGGGCATGTCCGCAGAAACCCTCGCGTGGTTCGCCCAGTACCCCGAATGGGATCCGCGAATTCGTCTGGTTTCTCCAGGCAAACGGGATTTTGTCCGCCAGTCGATCATGCGCCAGAACGAAATCCAGATGGGTGATTTCACCACACCCATGCCGCGCACGCGGATGCTGGGCGACGAACCGGGAGACGGTTTGTACAACCGCGTCAGCCAGGTCAACGGGGGATGTTTTGCCGCCGAAGGCCGCCGCCAGGATGTCGCCCTGATGCGGATGGCACTTTCCGTTGCCATGATTCAGGACGACGATGACAAGGAAAAAGACGATGACAAGGATGAAGAGAAGGAAGACGAATCCGCCGAGCAGATTCTGGATGGAATGCCTGAATCGTTTATCGGTCCGCTGCTGGCGGATCTGGTCTGTCATGAAGTCGGCCACACCATGGGCCTGCGTCACAACTTCAAGGCCAGCAGCATCTATACTCTGGCGGAGATGAACAGCGACGATGTCAAAGGCAAAAAGCCCTTTGGCGGATCGGTCATGGATTACAATCCGACCAATTTCAATTTCGAAGGCGGACCGGTTCAGGGCGATTACGCCATGATCGGTGTCGGACCATACGACATGTGGGCCATCGAGTATGGCTACTGTGACGACGATGAGAAACTGCCAAAGATTCTGGAGCGGACTGCCGAACCGGAACTGGTGTATGCCACCGACGAAGATACGCTGGGACCCGACCCGCTGGCCCGCCGATATGACTTTTCAAAAGACCCTCTCGATTTTGCCAACAGCCAGGTCGCCTTGGCGCGGCATCATCGTGGCGAAATTCTGGAGAAATTCGTCAAGGACGGTGATGCCTGGGAAAAAGCCCGCAAGGGTTACCTGCTGACTCTCGCGTTGCAGGCCAAAAGCACATCGATGATGGCGGCGTGGGTCGGGGGACCACACATCAACCGGGACAAGAAAGGCGACCCCAACGGTCGTCCGCCCATCGAAGTGGTTCCCGCCGAACAGCAGCGCAAAGCGCTGAAATTCGTCATCGAAAACACTTTCCAGGACGAAGCCTACGGGCTGACCCCTGAACTGCTCGTGCATCTGGTTGCCGACAACTGGGGCGAAGGCGGTTTTTCCGACATCCTCGAACCGGCCTGGCCCGTCCACGACCAGGTCATGGCGCTGCAGGCGTCGGCCCTCAGCCAGTTGATGAACCCGACCACGCTGCGTCGCGTTTATGACAACGAACTGCGGACGCCCGCCGGTGACGACGCGCTGACCCTGAACGAACTGATGAATGAAATCAACAGCTCCATCTGGGCAGAACTCGACGGCAACATCAAAGGCAAACATACCGAACGGGAGCCGGCCATCAGTTCCCTGCGTCGCAATCTGCAGGCCGAACATGTCCAGCGACTGTTCGACCTGGCCGGCGCCGGCAAGGGTTCCAGCTCGGCCATGAAACCGATTTCCAATCTTGCCGCAAAGTCCCTGAAAGACCTGCGGGAAAAACTTGCCAAAGCCAACGTGGAAGGACTGGACGCGTATACGTCCGCACATCTGACCGATCTGCACGACCGGATCGACCGATGGGTGGAAGGGAAATACATTCCCGCCAGCGCCAGTTCCGCACCGGCCTTTTTCAGCTTCGGACGCGAAGGAACACGCAACAGCGACGTCTCCGGCGACCGGTAGTTGGTACGACCGAGCTGTCGAATTACTTTTATCATTCTGCGAGGGCCGCGTTCATGCGAACGCGGCCCTTTTTCTTTTGAACACCCTGGTGAATGTACGATGGACGTCCTCGTCC
>JBGSVU010000309.1:0-6715 GCA_041752775.1 Pirellulaceae bacterium
CGGGGAGCGGAGTCGGCAAGAGTACTTTGCTGGGCGAAATCGCCCGCTATGCCGATTCGGATCTGAACGTGGTTGCGCTGATCGGTGAACGGGGTCGCGAAGTCCGCCCGTTTCTGGAAGAGGCCCTCGGTGCGGACGGACTGGCGCGGAGTGTGGTGGTGGTCGCGCTGGCTGACGAAACGCCCCTGGCCCGGGTCCGCGCGGGCGAAACAGCGGTGGCGATCGCCGAGTCCTTTCGCGAACAGGGCGGCCGGGTGATTTTGATGTTCGACAGTCTGACCCGCTGGGCCATGGCGCAACGCGAGTTGGGACTGATGCTGGGTGAACCGCCGACCAGCCGGGGATACACGCCGGGCGTTTTCCAGAAGTTGGCCATCCTGCTTGAGCGACTGGGCAATTCCAGCAGCGGTTCCATCACCGCGCTGCTGACGGTCCTCGTGGAAGGCGATGACGTGAACGACCCCGTGGCCGATGCGGCCCGCAGTGTACTGGACGGGCACATCGTGTTGACCCGGGAACTGGCCGCGGCCGGACACTTTCCCGCCATCGATATCCCCTCCAGTGCCAGTCGGGTTTTTCTGGAAGTGACTTCTCCCGAACAACAGCAACTGGCCCGCGCCGCACGCCAGATCATAGCCCGGTTTCGCCAGACCGAAGACCTGATTCAAGTCGGCGCATGGCACCGGGGAGCCCTGCCGCAAACCGACATGGCCGTCGACCTGTACCAGCCCCTGCAAAAATTTCTGGAACAACCCGTGCGCCAGCCGGTGCCGGGTTCCGACGCCGTGACGCAGCTACGGGCCACCCTCGAACCATGGATCCAGGCCGGATTCTGAGCTGCAACACGATCATGCGAACACGCCGTTACCCCGACACGCGAATCAACCTGACCTGAACCCAACCCATGCACGCCGAACAGAAACGACTGAGACGTTTTCAACGTTTGATGCAGCTGGATCAGCTGCATCTGGATGAAGCGGTTGTGCAGCTGCGCCGCGCCAGTCTCGCAGTCGAGGATTTGATGGGCGTGATTGCCCGGATCGTGGCCGAACAGCAGGCCGAACTGGCTCGCCCGCACGAAGCGGATCTCAGCATGCGAAACCAGCAGGCCGCCTGGATGGAATGGTCCCGACACGAACAGAAGAAAATCCAGTCCCGCCTGGAACTGGCGGAAAACGTCAGCCGTGAGGCCAGCGCCGAATACCAGCGCCGCAAGTTGCGCGTGACGGCCTGGGAGAAGCTGATCGAAAAAATGACCGTGCGGATACTGGCGGACGAGGACCGGCTGGAAATGAAGCAGTCCGATGAACTGGCGCTGATCCGCCGCCACACCGCCGACTGGCACTCTGAACTTACAACCATTCAAGTCGAAGGATTCGGAACATGAAATCGATGATCAAACTGCTGCTGGTCGGCGGGATCCTGTTTGGACTTTCCTATGCGGGCAGCAGTTTCCTGCTGGTCAGCAAAAAAACCGGGGAAGAAGAAGTCGTCGATACCAGTGCGGCAAAGAACCCCGCCAGCGACTCACCCGTCAGCGAAAGCAGCTTTTCGGTGGAGGCCGACCGGCTGGCAGGAAAAACGGACGAGGCCCCGCTCGAAAAAGTCGATTCGATGCCGGTCTCACTGCAGTCCGAACAGCCCCTCTCGATCGAGTCGGTCCTGCAGTTGGCGGACTCCATTCGCAAAAAAGAGAAACAGCTGGATGAACGCGAAAAAATCGTGATCCGTGACGAACAGCGGGTCAAGCTGATGTTCGGCGACGTGCAGCAGGAGCAAAAAGAACTCAACGCCCTCGGCGACCGCGTCGATGCAAAAATCATGGCCGCACGGGAACTGTTGGGCAAACTGCAGCAGGAACGCTCGGAACTGGCCGACGTCAAAAAGACCGCTGGCAAACCGGCCGCGGGAGGCGCTCCGACGGCGGACGAAGCGGCCCTGCAGTCACGCGTGGCGGCGACGATCGATGTGATCAGCAATCTGTCCGATGATGTGGCGGCCAATTATATCCGCGATTTTGCCAACTCAGGTGATCTGGAATTCGCGTCGCGACTGATGAACTCTCTCGATGTGAAAAAGCAGGTGAAAATCCTCAGCGCGATCAACGATGTCAAACTGGGGCAGCAACTGATGCAGACGTCGCCGAAACAGTAAGGGCAAAATTCGGAAAACAGCAATCAACAGGTCTCTGTCACGCGGGTCGATTGACCTGCTCCCGGAAAAAAAGAAAGTCTCCCATGAGTTTTGAACAAGTCGCATCGATCGGCCAGGAAGTCCTCGTGCTGTCGCTCATGCTGGTGGCTCCGGTCGTGATTGTCAGCCTGTTTTTCGGATTGCTGATCAGCATTTTGCAGACCGTTACCGGAATCCAGGAGCAAACCCTTTCGTTTGCACCGAGGATCGTTGCTGCGGCCGGGATCATTATTGCCATGTTGCCCTGGTATCTGGCTCAAATCCAGTCGTTTACCCAGCGGATGTTCCAGATGGCGACCGAGGTGTCCCTGTAGCTGGCATGGCGGCTGACTGCGCCGTTTTGGGTTGTCTTGAATTGCGAGAGGTCAGGGACCGGAAAAAATGTTCAGTGAAATGGTCAGCGAAGCCGCCGTTTTCAGCTTTATGCTGATTCTGGCCCGCGTCAGTGCGCTGATCGCCTTTTTCCCGCTTTTTACGCGCCGCCAGATTCCGTTTTCGGTCAAAGCCGGATTGTCGGTCGCGCTCAGCCTGTTCTGGTTCGGCACGGGTACCGGGTTTGTATTGGCTCTGGACGTCCGGGGCGGAATATCGCCGGCGCTGGGAACGGTGTTGATGGTTCGCGAGGTCGTCTGTGGATCCTTGCTGGGCATGCTGGCGGGGTGGTTCATGATTCCGGCGCGGGTGGCGGGCGTTTATATCGGCCAGGAAATGGGGTTGAGCATGGGCCAGGTCCTCGATCCCAACGGAATGGATTCGGGTTCCGACGTGGGCCGGTTGATGGAAACGATGTCGATCCTGCTTTTTTTCGGATTGAACATGCATCACTGGTTGCTGCTCTGTCTGCATCACTCGTTTGAGTTCATGGGGCGGAACTCGGCCGTGATCGAAGTGCCAACCGAACTGATTGTCGGGCTGGTCAACCAGCTGGACGAGTTTGGGTTGCTGGTTGCGGCCCCTGTCGCGATTGCCCTGGCGGCAGTCAATTTCGGGGTTCTGTACCTCAATCGGGCTTCGGCCGCGATGAACCTGTTCACCGTGGGCGCCCCGGCGAGAATTCTGGCGGGTTTGTTCGTGCTGGTCCTGTTCTGGCCGGTGATTGCCCGCAACATTCACCTGTCGTTTGAGCGGATTGACAGCGGATTGCAGCAAATACTGTCCGCCTACGGCGGATGATCGCCCCACCGGGATTCCCTTTCCATGTCGGAACAGTCCGAAGAAAAAACGTTCGACCCCACGCCGCAACGTCTGTTCAAGGCGATGCAGGAAGGGCAGGTTGGTTTCAGCTCGGAGCTGATGGGCGCCATGGTCTTTTTGCTGGGCGCGATTTTTTTCTGGATGGCGGGAGCCTGGATGCTGGATGCCTTTCGCCAGTCGTTCCGGACCCGGTTGACGGTCTTTGGGCCCATGACAGAATCGTCCGCGATGGTCGTTCCGGCGCTGATGCAGTCGATCTATCCGGTGATGGCGGTGGTCGCGGCGCTGCTGGCTGTGGTCACGGTTGTGCCGACCCTGGCGGGTGGGCTGCAGACGCGTTTCAATTTTTCTGCCAAGGCGCTGGAATGGAAACCAGGCCGGATGAATCCGCTGAAGGGGATCAAAAAACTTTTTTCTGCCAGTGCCCTCGTTCGGCTGGGAACGTCGCTGGCGAGGGCGGCGGTCGTGGTCGTGATGACATGGTGGATTCTCCGCGCGCAGATTGATGCGATCGTGATGTCCGGGATGGGATCGCTGGAGGCCGCCTTTGGGCTGGGGTGCCAGATCGTGTTGCTGCTGTCGCTCGGCACCGCAGCCCTGATGGTGGTGGTCGGGACAGTCGACCTGGCATGGCAAAAGTGGAAAAACCACAACGAGCTGAAAATGACCATCAAGGAGGTTCGCGACGAACAGCGCGACAATGATGGCGATCCGATGGTCAAGGCCCGCATGAGAAAGATGGCCCAGGAATCCATGTCCAAATCGCTGCCTGCGGAAGTCGCGCGGGCCTCGGTCGTGATCACAAATCCAACCCACTTCGCCGTCGCCCTGCGGTACGATCGCAACGAAGCGATGGCTCCTGTGGTTGTGGCGCGGGGTGCCGATCACCTGGCCAAACGGATTATTGAACTGGCACGCGAGTTTGACGTTCCGGTGATCGAGAAAAAACCGGTGGCGAGGTTTCTCTACTTCCGGGCTCGCGTTGGCCAGATGATTCCCGTGGAAATGTACATGGCGGTGGCGGAAATCCTGAATTTCGTCAGCCGCCGGCGCGCGGGTTGAGTGTTTTTGGGGAGCGGGTGTCGACAAGTGGGGTGGGTGTTTTTTTTGAGGGGCAAGGTGTTCTCGAGCGGAGTGGGGGACTTTTGGGAAAAGTGCCGGGTGAGATGGCAGTTGGGGCGAAGAGATCGATGGGCGAATTGGGTGGCGATTGACGGGCGAAGTCGATGGCGCGCGGGTTGGCTGGTTTTCGTGAAGGGGGGGCCTTGGGCAGTCGTCGCGTCAGCTCTTGTTGTTCCTGTGGCCGTGGAGGCCTAGAATATCCGGAGTAGCTACAGAGACCGGAGGGCTCGCGCTCAACAATCACCGGAGGGCTCGCGCCCTTCCGCTACAATCAATTGGCATCGCATGTGCGGCGCGTGAGGTAGCGGTACGGCGCAAGCCGTCCGGTGCGGTAAACACACGGACGAGTTCGCGCTCAACAATTTACCGAATGACAAGTGCTCAACAATTCACCGGAGGGCTCGCGCCCTTCCGCTACATCGACAAAAAAAGCAAATCTACCCCTAACCAGGTTCAATCATGACAATAAACCGTAACCAGCTCTTTGAATCGGTGAGACTCGTCCTGATCGTCTTCACCGCTTCCAGTTTCTTTTTCAACTCCTCCGCGTGGAGCCAGTCCACCACGGAACAGCCGGCCAGGCAGGCTGCGGCGGAAGAAGGCACCAGCGAAAAAGCGAAAGCCGGCAAAAAGCAGGACAGCGTCGTTGACGATTTCCGGCACTTTCTCCGGATCAGCAAAGACGGCAAAGGCAAGTCGCTGGGGATGGACACCAGCGTGACCCGTTACGTCGGCGTCAACGCCGACGGCGTGCCATTTACGGTTGATTTGATTGGCGTGGTGCATGTTGGCGAACAGGGCTACTACGAAAAGCTGAACGACCTGTTCCGGCAATATGACGGAATGCTGTACGAACTGGTTGCCCCCGAGGGAACCCGCATTCCCAGTGGTGGGCGTTCCGAGATGGACTCCATGAACCCCGTCGCCGCGCTGCAACTGGGAATGAAATCAGTACTGGGTCTGGAGTTTCAGCTGGACCACGTCGACTACATGGCTGACAATTTTGTCCACGCCGACATGACTCCCGAAGAGTTTGCCGAAAGCATGGCGAACAACGACGAAAGCGTGATGAAGATTTTTCTCAAGGCGGTCGGACAGAGCATGGCGATGCAGTCCAGCTCGTCGACGACGGACGCCGAATTGCTGATGGCGATGTTCAGCAAAAAGCCGGAACGCGTCATTCGCAAAGTCATGGCCGAACAAATGCAGAACATGGAAGCCAGCATGTCCATCTTCAAGGGGAAAAACGGATCGACGATTATTGATCACCGCAACGCCAAGGCCATGTCGGTCCTGGACCGGGAAATCAAGTCGGGCAAGACCAAACTGGCGCTGTTTTATGGTGCCGGGCATTTGCCAGACATGCAGCGACGCCTGATGGAAGACTTTGGCATGAAACGGGGCGGCCAGTTCTGGCTTCGCGCGTGGGAATTCGGCGACGAGTGAGGCAAGATATTTTTCCGGTTGTTCCTGAGTGATGACTGAATATCAGGCTCTGAAATCAATACGAAGGACAGGTTGATGAACGCGATTCCAAAGATTTTGCTGGTGGCTGCCGGTTTGTCGTGCTGGAGTGCCTCCACGGTCCTGGCCCAGGAATGGACCCAGTGGCGGGGGAATAACCGGGATGGAGTGGCCAGCGGTTTTGTGGCCCCTGCCGAATGGCCAAAGGAACTTGTCAAAAACTGGTCCGTGGAAGTCGGCGACGGAGTTGCTTCGCCGTCCGTCGCGGGAGACAGGATTTATGTCATGGCCCTGCAGGACGGGCAGGAAGTCTTTCGCTGCCTGAATGCCGCGTCGGGCGAAGAGATCTGGAAAGACGCCTATCCGGCGCGACCAGCCTCGGGACCGGCGGCCGGTTTTCCGGGCACGCGCTCCTCTCCGGCCATCGGCGAAGGTTGTGTGGTGACCCTCGGTGTGGATGGAATGGTCTCCTGCTGGGAAGTCGAGTCGGGAAAACGGCTGTGGCAGAACGACGATTATGTTGGTGCGGTGCCACGTTTTTCGACGTCCAGTTCTCCGTTGATCGCCGATGGAATGGTGATTTTTCAGTTTGGCGACGACAACTCGGGTGGAATTCTGGCCTGCGATCTGAAATCCGGTGCGGAAAAATGGAAATGGGAAAAGGACGGCACGGCCTATGGATCGCCGGTGTTGATCGCGATCGGGGATCGCAAGGTCGTGTTGGCTCCGACCAAAAAACAAC
>JBGSVU010000310.1:0-3185 GCA_041752775.1 Pirellulaceae bacterium
AAAACAGGTCCGATCTGGCTCCAGGAACTGGTCCCGCGGGCGCGCTGGAATTCTGGCAGCGGTATCGCCACAAAGCACCAGACCAGTCCCGCCAGCAACCCCAGCGAAACCGCCACCCGAGTCCACCGCAACATGCCTGACCTCATGATCTCTTTTCCAAACTGATACGCCGTTCGGGTTGTTGCCCAAACCATTCCGAACAGCGTCAATGCAATGAACAACAGCGCCGCCAGCCCGATGCCGAACCCTTCGAACATCGTCCAGACGACATACAGAATCAGCAACACGACAAAATGCCGGTAAAACAGGGCGGCCAGGCCATACAGTCCCAGCAGCCATGGATTGCCATCCCACCGCCGGCTGTCCAGTGGCAGGCCAGTCAACCAGCTGTACCATCCCGCCCGGACGACTTCGCGCCCCTGCTCTGCCAGATTGGGGACGCCCCACAGATCGGTCAGTACATAATAACCGTCATAGCGCAGCAGCGGATTGCCGTTGAGAAAAATTGTCCCAAGCGAACAGATCAGCATCACATTCGCGCAAATGGCCTGCAACACTCCAGGCTGGAACAGCATCCATCCGGCGCCGGCGAGCGTTGCCAGAATCAGCTCGACATAAATTCCTGCCGCAGCAATCCACGCCCGGTCGGTGGGACGGCGCAGCCGCCAGCTGTCCGACGTGTCGCAGTAGAAACAGGGCACGAACATCAAAAACAGGAAGCCGACTTCATGACACCCGGAATTCCATTTCCGGCAGGCCAGCAAATGCCCCAGTTCATGTAATGATTTGACGACTGCCCAGGACAGCACCAGCCATATGGCGTTCTCACCTCCAAAACCGGCAAACGAGGCGCCGAGCTCGGCGGGACGCTCCAGCATCCGCGCGCCGACTTGCCAGGCCACCACGACCGCCGCCACCACCCAGAACAGGGTTACCAGCCGGCTGAACAGAATCCGGGCCGGCAACTCCAGAAAGTTCATCAGCCAGGTAGGATCAAAAACCGGGACGCGAATCGCGATGGGGCTGGCGAGGGCACCGACCCATCCTGATTTGGCCTGACGCTGGCGGGATTTCCAGAGAAAACTGCCTGCGGCCAACCCGCGCGGAACCAGCAACTGTGATCCACCGAGCCGGTTCAGAAATCCGGCCAGCCAGGTGGCCGGACTGGGCAGAAAAGGAAACTGGTGGCGGATCTCTTCAACCAGCTCGTCTTTCGATGCCCGGCCCACCAGCAGTTTGGCAACCCGTCGTTCCAGATCACTGAAATAGAAGTACTCCAGAGAAACCGGGTCCTTGACCACCCAGCGCCGCCGGCGTGGATCGTCTGAAAAAAGAGACCACTGCAAATCCTCCCGCAACGCAGGCGCCCGCGACGGTGAACCGGAACTGGTGGCAACCTGACTCATTCCGGCTCCGGCCGGATTACCGGCTCGACTCGCATGCCTGGCCTGAAATGGCCTTCGGGGTTTTCGATCTCGAGGTAGACCCGCACCAGCCCGCTGGCAAGAATCGATTCCGGACTGACAAAGGTGACCTGCCCAGTCACCTTGTGAGTCGTTTCACCAATCACGATTTCGGCGTCGGCCGCGCGCCCCACCAGCTGAGGTGAGGCCACGGCGATGGGGATGAAGCCTTCGATCCTCAACCGATGAATCTCGACGATCTGGACCAGCGGCGTGCCCGGTTCGACCCACTCACCTTCCCGGCGCTCCTGCAACACAACCACGCCCGAGGCCGGCGAGAGGATCTGGTGCCGTTCCAGCAGTTCTTCGGCCTGGGCGACTTCCAGTTCCGCCTGGCGGACTTCCATGCCAGCCATTTCCCGGTCGAGGTTGGACCTTTCGACCTCGAGGATTCCGCTGTCCACGACCAGCTGCAGGCGTTCGATCTCGCGGGCCGGGTAACTGTTGGCGATTCGCTGGTTGGCGGACTCCGCGCGGGACAGTTCGTTGCGTGCGACCGCAAGTTTTTTTTCGGCCAGGCGGGTTTCGATGTCGTTGGCCTGACGCTGTTTGGCAATATCGACCGCCATGCGGGCCCGTTCCAGTTGCAACTGGACAGCCCGGTCGCCGATGTTGCCCAGCAACTGTCCGGGGTGGACTGGCGAGCCCTCGCTGACTTCCAGCCTTTCGATGACTCCGGGGACACGCGCCGACAGTGTGGTGGAGTTGATCGTTTTCAGAGAAGCATTCTGGACGGCAATACCGGAAATTTCTGTGGATGTGTCACCATCCTGAAACAATGGAGCCAGCGCCAGAGCGAGAAACGGAATCCAGTGAAACAACGACATGTTGAGCCTGCGAGAGAACACCAGACAAAGGAGCTGAAAACTAGAACCACATCCGTCGCTGGAACGCCTCGACCAGCCCGCGGGACCAGACAAACCAAAAAGGACGTTGGCCCACCGCGAAGTAACCATATACCGTAGCACCCATCCGGATTGAGCCCGCGTCGGCCGCGGGCAACTGGCAGTGCACGTCCACAACAGCCCCGGTGCCATCCGGATTGTGCGTGACCGGAGCGATCCATGTGATCCCGGCCGTTTTCCAGTTGTCTGGCTGGCTGGTCAGGACATAGTCGATGGTCTGCAGTTTTTCGCCGGACGGACCGGACAGATCTGCGACTGTGTATTTTTCGCGGACCAGCGCGATGTCACTGTCGGCCACCAACAACTCCAGCCGCCATGGTCCCGAGAAATCGACCATCCGAAAGAGAGCGTCTCCCCGGCGAACGGGTCTGCCGTCCAGATAGCGTTCCAGTTCGCGACCGGTGACGGTACCGGAAACCGGGGCGACCACCACCAGCTTTTGTTCCTGCTGTGCCAAAAACTTTCGTTTTTCCAGCAAACCCTCCGTTTGGGTTTCGACCAGCCGGGTTTCGGCGGTGACCCGGTTCTGGATTTTGGAAAAATTGGGGTCGTCCGGTTCCAGCTGGTTGACTTCGATATCCAGTCCCTGGCGTTTTTCTCGTAGTTGGGCCAGTTCGGCCTGGACCTGTTGAATTTCCATTTCCAGCTCCGGCGATCGCAGCCGCGCCACGGTCTGGCCCGCTTCCAGAACCTGGCCATCGCGAACCAGCAGTTCCTCGATGAAACCGTCGATGCTGACGTAGACCAGTCGCTGTTCCGCCGGTTGAACCGTCCCCCTGGCTTCGATCCTCAGCTCCGTCGGGCGACACAGCAACCA
>JBGSVU010000311.1:0-1528 GCA_041752775.1 Pirellulaceae bacterium
CTGGAAAACTTTTTGATTACGACCAGCCCACTGCCCGCAATTTTGACGGAGTCTGGAAGATCTCGCCGGAGTCCGGAATGAAGCCTTTCTTCCTGACGGTTCAGGTCAAACCGCGACTGACAGTCAAGGTTCACGCCGAACAACCGGTAGCGGCCGATGACCAGAAGGAGGCTGAACAGAAAGTCGCCGACGAATCGGATGACGACAGGAAAGCGGCCCAGGACGAACCGCGCAAGTCCGGAATCGAACTGAAGAACGCTGCGATCGTGGATACCCAGCTGGGCGGGAACTTCGACGCCAGCGAACTGGATTCCGCAGGCGTTGTCCTGTTGAATCTGAATGTGGTCGAGACGGGTTCCGGACAGGGTATCGTGGTGTTGCCCGACGGAACCAGCGTGCCACTGGTGGCGGAACGGACCGGCGACTTGCCCAAACAGAATCGCCCCGACCGCAGGGAACGCGGCGCCGACAGGGAAAAGGACGACGCTGACCCGGAAAAGGACGACGCTGACCCGGAAAAAGACGACGCTGACAAAACCGGAGATCCGGACGACGACAAATCTGATGCCGAACCGTCTGGCCAGAAAGAGCCCGGTCCGGCCAGTCGTACGGCACCGCCACTTTTTCCCGTCAATTATCCCTTTGGTGATTTTGGACGGACGGAACTGCCCCAGGCCGAATCCGTGCTGATTCGAAATGTCACGATCTGGACTTGTGGACCCGAAGGGGTGATCGAAAACGGCAGCGTGCTGGTTCGCGATGGCAAAATTGCGGGTGTCTTTGCTGCCGACGCCGAACTGCCCGACGCCGAAAACACCCTGGATGGCAAGGGGCAACATCTCACGCCCGGCATCATCGACTGCCATTCCCACATGGCAACTGACAGCGGCGTCAACGAAGTCGGCCAGGCGATCACGGCAGAGGTGCGGATCGGCGATTTTATCGACTGTGATGACATCACGATTTACCGGCAACTGGCTGGTGGTGTCACAGCCTCCAATATTCTGCATGGGTCCGCCAACCCGATCGGCGGACAGAATCAGGTGATCAAGCTGCGCTGGGGCCTGAACGACGAACAGTTGAAATTCGCCGAAGCGCCCCAGGGGATCAAGTTTGCCCTGGGTGAAAACGTCAAACAGAGCAACAGTCGCCAGCCATCCAGCCGGTATCCGCAAACGCGGATGGGAGTTGAACAGCTGATTCGCGACACATTTCAGGCCGCCCGCGAATACGAAGCCGCCCACAAAAAGTGGCAGAGCGACCACCTCGGACTGCCGCCGCGACGGGACCTCGAACTGGAAACGATCGCAGAGATCCTCAATCACACCCGCTGGATTCACTGTCACAGCTACCGCCAGGATGAAATTCTCGCACTGATCCGGCTGCTGGACGAATACGGAATTACGATCGGTACCTTCCAGCACATTCTGGAGGGATACAAGGTTGCCGACGCGATCGCCCAACATGGCGGCATGGCCAGCGCCTTTGCCGACTGGTGGGCTTACAAATTCGAAGTCTACGATGCGAT
>JBGSVU010000312.1:0-1874 GCA_041752775.1 Pirellulaceae bacterium
CACCCCGGTCGCTACGCAGCGCTCTGGATGGAGCTGGTGCAGGGAGAAGGCGGCTATTATGTGGGAGACCGGGACTATTTCCGCCAGTTGTGTGACCTGGCCCACAAAAACGGCATGGCCGTGATTGTTGACGAAGTCCAGACGTTTGGCCGGACGACCCGCCCTTACGCGTTTCAGCATTTTGAACTGGACGGGTATGTCGACATCGTCACGATAGGCAAGATCAGTCAGGTCTGTGCGACGCTGTTTACACCCGAATACAAACCGCAACCCGGTTTGATTTCGCAGACGTTCACCAGCAGCACCTGGTCGATCATGGCGGGCAAGGCGATTCTGGAGGGACTGGTGGCCCGGGGGCATTTCGGTCCGGAGGGTCGCAATGCCCGGCTGCACGAAAAATTCGTGGGCGGGTTGCAGGAAATAGCCGCGGCGATGCCGAAAGTCCTGTCGGGTCCGTTCGGCGTGGGGGGAATGGTCGGAATGACGGCCTTCAACGGCTCGGCGGAAAAAACCAAAGAGCTGGTCAACCGGCTGTTCGACGCCGGACTGATGTCGTTCATGGCAGGTGCCAGTCCGACTCGGTTGCGGTTTCTGGTTCCGCTGGGAAGCGTGACCGACGAACAGATCGATTTGGCCCTGCAGGTGATACGTCAGGTATTGCAGGACATGCAGGATGGTTGATGAAGTTTCGGCGATGCTGGTTGTCCGCAGCGTTCGCGGCGAGGATCTGGATCCCCTGTTCGATTTGGTTCAGCAGTCAGAATACGGGCTGACGACACTGAAGATTTCGCGGGAAAAGCTGGAAGAGCGGATTCAGGCTTCGTTGCATGCGTTCGCCCAGCCACGGGCAAAACCGGCCGGACAGCCTTATGTTTTTGTCATGGAGGACCTGACCAACGGCGAACTGGTGGGCACCTCGGCGATCTACGCCAAAGTCGGCGGGTTCGAGCCGTTCTATTCCTACCGCATCGAAACAGCGATCCACGAAAGCGAAGAGTTGGGGATCCGAAAAGAAATTCGTGCGCTGCATTTGCAACAGGAGCACAACGGTCCTACGGAACTGGGCAGCCTGTTCCTGTCTCCGGAATACTGGGGTGCCGGTCATGGCCGCCTGTTGTCGATGTCCCGTTTTCTGTTCATGGCTGATTTTCCCGAACGGTTTGAAAAAACTGTGGTGGCCGAGATGCGGGGCGTGGTGCACATCGATGGACACTCGCCGCTCTGGTCCGCGCTGGGGGCACATTTTTTCCAGATCGAATTTCCCCGCGCGGAAACGCTGACCGGCGAATCGAAAAAATTCATCGCCGATCTGATGCCGCGTCATCCGATCTACATCCCGCTGCTGCCCCAGGCCGCCCAGGACGTGATCGGTCGCGTGCATCCCAATACCGAACCGGCGCTGGCGATGTTGCAAAAGGAAGGCTTTGAGTTTCACAATGTCGTCGACATTTTTGACGGTGGCCCATCGATTCAGGCATCCGTGCGGGACATCCGCTCGATCCATGACAGCCGCCGCCGTGAGATCGCCGAGATCGTTCGCGAAATCGACGGCCCGCGTCTGCTGGTTTCCAACTGTGGACTCGATTTCCGCGCCTGCCTGGCTGAAGTTGAAGAAGTGGGTGACGGGAAAATCCGGATTGACCAGGTGACAGCGCTCCGCCTGGAACTGAATGTGGGTGATCCGATCCGCGTCGTCGAACTGAAACGGGCGACATCCACCGGGACACCAGCCGAATGAAGTCATCAATGGCGGTTTCGCCTCTGCCGGCGCCCCGGTCCGCTTCCAGGTCGCTGTACCCCCGCTGCCGAGCCGCACCCGGCGAATGCCAGAACGGGGGTAACGCCGGGTGGTTTCAGGAAAAAAATCTGAAACA
>JBGSVU010000313.1:0-6049 GCA_041752775.1 Pirellulaceae bacterium
CGTAAGCGTCTGGCATGAAACCCAACCGGAAGCGAACGCGGTCCGCGTCGTTGATGACCGAAAATCCGTCGATAAAGGCATCCCCCACATCCGGTTCGTCCAGCGTCGACAGAATCCGCATGGTCGTTGTCTTGCCGGCACCATTGGGACCAATGAAACCGACGACTTCGCCCGGCGTCACGGCAAAACTCAAATCGCTGACGGCACAAGTCGATCCGAAAAATCGACTGATGCGGTTGATTTCAATCGCGTTCTTTTCAGAACTGACGTGATAGTTGTTACCAGTTTCCATGGACAATATGCAGTTGATGAAGGTACTGAATGCCGCTGGCCGGACGGGCCGCATACTCCGATTCGGTCGTCAATGCCCACCACGATTCGGGACGTATCGAATCGACGATCTGGTGCGCACCCCTGCCCGCCGCAGTCGGGGTCCACAGGTCCGGGCGTGCCCCCCAGTCGTTGGTGCGATTCATGGCATAGTAGTAGGCGTTGGCATAACCGCCGCTCATGGCTGACATCGGATCCAGAAATACCCCGGAGAGTTCGGTGGCCTCGCTGAGGCTGGTTCCCGGTTTCTGGCATTGTCCTGTCAGTTTGCTGAGCAATTCCGCACGCGTGACGGGCATCAGTGAAACCGACTGTCCATCGGACAGATTCTCTGCGTACAGCCATTCCGTGCCGGTATTGACAATCAGGGGACTGGCATCGGTTCCCAACTGGTTTGTGACCGTCCAACTGCCACCGTCAGCCACCGGGCGCTGAATTGCCATTTTCTGTTGGGAAACGTCATCGACACGGGCCATGGCCAGCTGGTGAATCGTTCGGGCCCGAATTTGACCTCCAGATACCCTCAACCTCTGGCCATCACCGCGGATCTGGCTGTCGTACCGGCTGGTCGTGTTCTGGAACGGTACGGTGTCACGATCAAACACGTAGGATCCGGGAGACAGTCCCGAATAAATCGCGCACCAGGTCCGGGTAAACGCCCGTCCCGTGTCCTGGTCAATCCACGTCTGGCTGGTCCGGACTGCTTTGGTACCAAGTCCTTCGGACAAGATCGCGAAAACCAGCAACCCCACCGTCAACAACACGGCTACCAGGGGGACCAGTCCCAGCATCCAGGGGATTTTCTTCCGGAGATGCAAAACGGTGTAGGCGACCGGTCCAATCCCAATCGTAAAAAACGTGATCAGCGCCGCAAACAGCGCCCACGGCGGCTGGCCAATGCCGGGCATCCCGATATCCGGAAAGTCCAATTCGATTTCCGGACCAAATCCGTCGGCCAGCAGCGGCAACCCCGAACCCAGCACGCTGCCCACAAGGATTGTCCCCCAGTCCTCCCGATCCCACTCAGAAGCCGGGCTGGACAATCCTGCGATACGTCCACCGCCGAAGTCGGCAATGACGACTTGTCCGTGACCGACCTCCTGTCCAAAATCGTGGAGCGAAAATTCCGGCTTCAGCCTGGTGGCCCGTTCGCGAATACTCAAAAAACTGACTTTCCCCAGTGAAAAAGGATTGCTCAGGATCTGCCCGGATGGAGCCTGGGAGTAGCCGTTGAAGGTCTGCCATTCGTCCTGACCGTCGTCCACAACGTGCTGGGGGATGTTGGAACCCAGAAGAAAGGCCTCCAGTTCCTCCTGGCTGGTTCGATACCAGCGCGAACGCAACGCTCCTGACTGACTGTCAAACCAGATACTCTCGACCTCCTGTACGGAAGCACAATTGGGTCCGCAGTCGGACAAAACCAGACGACCACCCGCCGTAACCCAGTCCCGCAAGGACTTAAGGACCTCCGGTCGGGACCGCGCCAGAGCCAGCAAATCGCCCACCGGTACAACCATGAAATCGACTGGCAACAGGCCATGCCACTGGTCGGGCAGATCCTCGGTAGAACATTCGGAAATCTAATCGCTGCTGTTGATCGCCCCGCGATCCGTTCGGTCGGCTGTAGCATCCGCTTCGATTGGATCTGGTTTGACCTGGACTGGGCCACCGTAATAGCTGCTGCGGTCCAGACTGGATTGCCCCAGCAACGTCTTCAGCAAAAATGCCGTCGGTTGGTCCTTGCCATTTTGTTCCCGATTTTCGCCATTATCTTCGGCCAACAGATCAGCCTCGGTCTCGCCCGCAAGGTCACCCGTAGCAAAAAAACGGTCACCCTGAATCGTAATTTGGCTCGCCGGACGCGTGGCAGATACGAACAATACCTGAACCTGGCGGGCCGCCAAGTCCTGTTTGAACAGGTTCGAACAGTTGATCTGCCCAATGTCGTTGCGTGATCGGGTGTCTCGCAAATTGCCGTCCGTTTCCAGATGGATGACCTCATTTCGGTAAAAACTCTCTGCGGAAGCCTGCATGATCAGGATTTCCGAAAAACGGGTCGCTCCGCGGGGCATAACAACCTGGTGCGCTTTCAGACTGGTTGTCTGGGAACCATAGGTGTACCCCCAATTTTCACTGTAAACATGGTAGGTCGTATCCCGTTGGGTCACCGCCTGGACGCCTGCGCGGACGATGTTGATACGCACGGGCAGATAGCCGCGCGGCCGCAACGACCCCAACACTGGCTGCATAGATGTACCATGGGCCAGCGGAAGCGGTTTCCCCGGTGGCGGGACGGGGTTCTGCGCCCAGACCGGACTGGCCGCACCAGTCGCCAACACCAACGCAACCCACACCAGGGCGAATATCGCAGAGGCTGAAGAATTGAAAGTGTCCACACTCCTGCCGGTCGTGATACTCCGTTTTAAAATCAGGTTACCAGCGGCTCTTCCATGGGGCACAACGGCGCTACGGGATCGTCCGCTGCCGGACACGGACGGAATGAGGTTTTGATTCTGAAGTTTCATGGCGCTGTGTCTTCGCTGGAGGGTTGGCCGTTCTGTTCGACCAGTTCAACAGGCGGGTTGCCGGGGTAAGGTATGGGTGACGGGCCGGAGGGAGAGGACAGAGGTGGCACAAGGGACGGATTCATCGGGTGCGAATAAACTCCCGGTTTCTTTTCCCGTCGGAATTCCAGCGCCAGCGCCACGAGGTACAGAATCCAGTAAATGACTGTTTGCACCAGGATCAACGTCAGAATGAACAACATTCCCCAGCTGGCACCCTCCGCCCACTGAACGCCGCGAAATCCCAACCCCAAAACGGCCAAAAGAATTGCCGCAAGGGAACACCACACGAAAAGGTTCTGCAGCGAGAAGGTCCCTTTCTTTCTCATTCACCCCTGCTCCTGAATCGAAAATGGTGCCCTCGAACTCATGGACCGGGCATGCAAAAGCCTGTTTCCGCCTGGGGGCCCGAACCTCGCCGTCTTCTTTGTCAGGGTCCGACACCGTTGGGGATACGCAGCCAGTCCTCCGGCCATGGGTTGTCAGCGAATTGAGCCCCTCCCCTGCCAAAAATACTGCCAACAATATAGTGGCATTTCCGACGGTTTGGAGATGACGGGGAATCCCGGGCCCGGGAAACCCCGACAGAATACCCGCCCGGGACGGAGAATCATTCGGCCCAATCGTGTCAGAATTTGACGATTGTACCGTTCTCCGGCAGGATTCCGTGAAAAAAGGGGCCAGTTGCTCCAGGCAGCGTTGCCAAAACCATGCTCCAATTCCGATTCAGAACAAGCGATCGTGCGCCTGGACTATTGCCGGACCTGACAAAATAATCGAATGAAGTCGCCAGAAACGGACGATTTCGTTGACAGCTGATTTTTTCGGTAACTATACTGGCGTAACGGGAAAGAATCCGGGGGTCTGCTCCCGGTCAGGCTGTGGGCGTGGTTGTCCGACAGCAAAACGCCACCATTCGCTTGCGTCCGGCAATTTACGACATCGGGGTAATTTAAATGAACTTTGCAGGCAAGTTATTAACGTTCCTCATCCTGATCATGAGTCTGGTGTTCCTCGTGCTGGCCGTGGTTACCGGTGCGTCGCACCAGGAATGGAAAGAAATCGCGAAAGCGAACAAAACCAAAGCTGAAACTGCCCGCCGGCTGCTCGACGAAGCCAAGCAGGATACCAACCGGGGCCTGCAACAGCTCAAGGCCGAGGCCACATCCCGCCAGCAACAGCTGGCCCAGCTGAACACCGAACTGGCCAAAGAACGCCAGAACCGACAGGCCAAAGAACAGGAACTGCTCAAGCAGCTGGAGATTGCCACCGCACGACTGGAAACCCTCAAACAGGCCGAAGAACGTCTGGTCAGTCAGGACCAGGAAATTGCCCAGAAAATCGAACTCAACAAAAACCTCGTCGATGAGGTTGCCAAACGCCGCGTCGAGGTCACGACTCTGACCAACGACTTGTTCGAACTCAAAGGCCGCCTGGACGAATACGAATCGCGAATCGCTGACACCACAGAACAACTGGCCAAGGCCATGAAAGTTCTGAAAGCCAATGGTTTGAACGAAAACATGCTGGTCGCTGCCATCGAACCCCGCGTCGAGGGAGTCGTTCTGAAATCCGAAGGTGACGTGATCGTGCTCAGCCTCGGTACGGACGACGGTTTGCGGGTCGGGCATGTGGTCGACATTTTTCGCGGTGACCGTTTCGTGGCCAAAGCCGTGCTCAGCAACCCGGAATACAACATGTCCGCAGCCCGGGTAATGCCCGAATACCGCCAGGCACTTGTGAAGGAGGGCGACGTTGTCTCCACAAAACTCTGATAACCTGTTTGATTCGGGCGATCTGGACAGCCCGGGTGGGGGTTTCGACGGAGGCTTCGAATCGCCCGACCATGGCGGAATGGCTCTTGATGAAAACCAGTTGTCCCGCCCCGCAGCGCCGGTACGGCCCCAGGAATTCAGCATCTACTCCGTAATGCTGATCCTGTCGCTGGTGGCGCTGACCGCAGCGGCGATCATGTTTTTTCTGGAATCGGGCAAGTACTAGGAACGCCAACACCATGAGCGACGCCAATTTTGACAGCGGAATGGACGAAGAGTCTGGCCGAATCGGCAGGACTTCTGCCGAATCCCGCCCGGCTACGGTTCCTTCCCAGTCCGCCCGCGAACGACTCCGCCAGGGACTCAGCTCCGGGATGACTTTTTACGAGTACCTGCTGCTCGCTTCTTTTGTGTTCGTACTGCTGGCCTGCATCCTGATGTTCAACAACTCCCGGGAATTCGCCTCCTTTCCCTTTGCCAACCCGCTGAAAACAGACGAAGCCGTCATCGGCGGCGAATAGGGGTCTGTCTTTTGGCCTGACTCCCGGCTTTCTCGTCGGGCTCCCGGCTTTCTCGTTGGGCAGAGGGGCCCGGGATGAGAATCCTCAACCGGCATGAGGACTTGAAAACAATCCTCACGGTTTGGATGAGGTAACGATTCCGGCAATCGTCCAGCAAACGAGCCCCGACGTGAGGGCTGCTACCAGTACGTCTCCATCACGATATGTCCGGGGGCCTTGGAGCGATGCCGGGTCAATCCTCTCTCCCCAAGAATGGACTCCATTTCCTTGAGCATATCCGGGTTGCCACACATCATGACCGCGGTGTGCTCCGGAGAGATTTTTTCGCCTGCGCGCTCCTCCAGTTGCCCATCGCGCAGCAAATTCGTCAGTCTGCCCAACAGGATTCCGTCTCCCGACTCGCGTGTCACGGTGGGAATATAGACCAACTGTTCCGGATTTTTTTTCGAAAGCAGGCAAAGCTCTTCCCTGTACCCGAGATCGGCGACGTAGCGGACTCCATGGCAGACAACGATTTTCCTGTACCGCTTCCAGATTTCGGGATCCCGCAACATGGCGATGTACGGTGCCAGTCCAGTGCCGGTGCCAACCAGCCAAAGCGTCGGGGCCGACGGTGTTTTCTCGAGCGTGAACCCACCGGCCGCGCGTTCCTTGATCTGGACGTGATCACCTGTCGAGAGATTCTCGAGAACCGGAGTTAACTGCCCCTCATCGACCCGGACAATAAAAAATTCCAGCTCGGGCCCATGGGGACTGGCGACTGAATAAGCCCGGTTGACCAGACTTCCATCCGGCCCAGGCTGGGCAAGGTGCAAACACTGTCCCGGCAAAAAAGGCTGCACGCCAGGTGCCGCGACGC
>JBGSVU010000314.1:0-3651 GCA_041752775.1 Pirellulaceae bacterium
CTGCAAATCGCGATTCAAATTGGCCAACACCACGCCGGGATGGACCGTGACACTGTTGTCGCTGTCGTTGATGGCGAGGACCCGGTGCATCCGGCAGGAAAAATCGATGACCAGCCCCGGACCAATCGCTCCGCCAATCACGTTGGATCCGCTGCCGCGAGGATGGAGCGTGATCTGGTTTTCGCGGGCATATTTGACGACCTGGACCACGTCATCGACGCTGGCAGGCCGAATGACTCCCAGCGGACGGATTTCGTGAATGCTGGCGTCACTGGCGTACATCTGCAGGTTCAGGGGATCGCACAGTACGTCGCCTTCGATCACGCCCCCCAGATCGGCAGCGACCCTTGCCCGTTCCTGGTCCATTTTCTGTAAGCTGCCCCGCCGGATTAAATTGCGATTTTGCCGAAGTTTCCGTGTGACTTAAACCCGTTCGCCCGCGACGCCAGATGCATCCTGCTGGTCGAACGGGGGCCGTACGCTATTCTAGACACTCCAGCCCCGGGCCGTAACGCGGCAGACAGGTTCTCTCCGCCTGGCAGCCGACCCGGATCGCATTCCAGCCATCCATGCCCCCGTTCAAGCCCATGCCAACGATGACTCGACACTTCCTGTTGATGCGTCATGCCAAGAGTTCCTGGAACAACGCCAACCAGTCCGATTTCGACCGGCCACTGAATGAGCGGGGCAAACAAACGGCTCCGGAAATGGCCCGGCTGCTGGCTGACGAGGGCTATGTGCCAGATTTTGTCTGGTGCTCCACGGCCTGTCGCGCCAGGGAGACGTTGCAACTGGCATTGCCCGTCTGGCCAGTCTCCCCCGTTGTCAGCCTGGATGACCAGCTTTATCTCGCCAGCAGCGAAACCTTCTGGTCGTTCCTGCAACGGACTCCCGATGCCGTTCGCAACGTGATGCTGGTCGGGCACAATCCGGGTCTGGAAGAACTGGTCAACGAGCTGCATGCCGATGCGGGCGAATTCCCCACCGCCGCCGCCGCGCTGTTTGTGCTGGATGATGGAGTTGTTTTTTCCCAACTCCATCGCGAATCGGTCGCGCTGGTAAAACTGTGGCGACCCAAAGAGGACCTGAACGAGTCTGAAAACTGAAAACCGCAGCAGACCGATTGCGACGAAGTCGGCACTCGGCGACAGTCCCGTCGAAGTCGGCAATCCGCCCCAGTCCCACCTTCGTAAACTTCCCGGGACGCTTCCGCCGGATTTATCCGGCGGAGCGACAACTGGCGGCTACCTCAGCCGATGCCACGCCCCGCGTTCTCTTTCCCCGAGGTTCAGCCGGGTAAAAGCCGCGGCGATGGCAGACGTCCCCATTCGGCCCCGGCATCCCGGTCATCCTTCGTATCGAATATCGATGACCTTGAAAACCAGCCGGCCCTTGGGAACAGCAATCTCGGCGATGTCGCCGATTTTTTTGCCCAACAACCCCTGGCCAATCGGACTGGTGATCAGATACCGGCCATTGTCATAGTCCTCGTCACCCTCGCCAACCAGCGTGATGTCCTCATTGTCTTCCAGGTCGACATCCATCACCGTGACAGTGGCACCAAAAGCGATGATATCCCTGGGAACCCGCGAGGGGTCGATGATTTCGGCGCGCGAGAGTTTCGATTTCATCTGGTTGATTCTGGCCTGGAGCATCCCCTGCGACTCACGCTGGGCGTGGTATTCGGCGTTTTCCTTCAAGTCGCCCTCCGCGCGGGCGTCGGCGATCTTTTCGGCGATTCGGGGCATCTCCACATTTTCCAGATGAGCAATCTCGGCATGAAGTTTTTCATACCCTTCCTGGGTCATGGGTACACGTTCACTCACCACAACAACTCCTGAAAAAAAACCTGGACAGCTCTGCCAGGGATTCGGCCATTCAAATTCAGTAAACCGGACCCATTCCAGTCCGGTGGATCGCCTGTTGGCGGACCCTCGAAAACAACCCTGCAGTATAGCACCCTCGGGTCCTTTCCAGCACCCATTACCTTGCCGGAAGGGCCTCTGGCCGACAGGCGGGCCCCGGCGACCGATGCATCGCCCGCCCCGGACGGCCCAAAAAAAAGACCGCGAATGCCTGGCAGGTGCCGGGCTTTCGCGGTCTCTCGAAGAAGTCGTCCCTGTCCTTTCGGACATCAACGAATACCGTTTGTGGTCTCTGCGGCGTTGCCTTCGGCCGTTCGCTGGATCGAGTCGCCATAGAAGCGGGTCGTTCCCTCGGACACTTCGTGAACGTCCGAATTGACGCCGGTCAACTGGGCCCGGAACTTGTGCGTTCCGGCCTGGCTGGCCTGTGCGGTGACAGTGATGGCCAACTCTCCGTTCGGCTCGATGGCCGGTATCGTCGAAAAGGTGACTTTGCCCGCTTCCAGCTGGTTGCCCAGTCCGGCGGCAGAAGTCGGCTCGATACCTTCGGAGAACATGAATACGAGATTCAGCTGTTCCGCTGTCCGCGTCCCGCGGTTCCGGATTCTGACCTGATATTCGACCTTCTGGTTCAGTGGCAGCGGACCCTTCTGGTCTTCCACTGTCAACACCAGGTCGGCCACGGTTTCCACGCTTGTGGTGCAGCGGCCGACGGCGGCGATTTCACCGGCACCGCGGGCAGCGACTTCGATAGCCACCTGGCCATCGACGTTCATCAGACAGCGAATCTGGTATTTCCGGATTTCGCCAACGTCCATCGTGCCGACATTCCATTTCAGTCCTGTTTCCACGGCTTCGGCTCCGTCGATACCATCGACATACTGAACGCCCGGAGGCAGGGCGATAGCTGCAACAATGTCACGACCGATCGCGTCGCCACTGTTGCGAACCGTGATTTCGTATTCGCCCGTTGCTCCGGCGTATTTCATGCCGGGACCGGCGATGTTGACGTCGAGGTGCGGACGGCGAACGACAATGTTTCGCGAACTGCTGGCCTGGAGGTTGCCGGCTGCGGCGGCATTGGTGGTCAAGTCCAGCTGGCCGGCGGCGCGAGCCATCAATTCCACCTGAAATGTCCGCTCCTGCCCTGCGGGGATGTCTCCCAGTCCGGCTTTTTCACCGCCGAGGGCTTCTGGCAACATGACCACAACGCCTTCGGCCAGACCGGTTCCCGGGTTGCGCACGGTCACATTGTAGGTCGCCGTTTCACCAAACAGGACTTCATTCGGTCCGGCAATGTTCATCTCCAGCCGGGGCTCGGTCACGTTGACTCGCGACGAAGACGAAACTGGCTGCATCGCCCAGTCAATCGCCAGATCAAAAGTTTCGGCGCGGGTCGCAACCACGTCCACGATCATCGACTGGGTCTGACCAGCCGGAATCCGGTCAATCATCCAGGTCACCTGGCTGGTATTGGCCTCGTCGGATTTTTCCTTGCGTCCGGTCGTGGTGTTGACGTTGTGGATGCGAACCCAGGGCGGCAGTTTGACCGCAACCGATACGCGGGCGGCATCGAAGGAATCCCGGTTGTGACACACCACACGATACTGAATTGGTTTGTGAATACCGATCGTCCCCGGACCAAAAGCCTGGATTTCCAGCGAAGGTATTGCCATTTTCAGGGCCGGTGTTTCGCCTGTTGCGGACGGCGACGGCTGTTGCTGCTGGGTTTGGGGCTGGTCTGTTCGCAAAGTCGTATCGACCGGAACCGATGCGTACGACCCGG
>JBGSVU010000315.1:0-6333 GCA_041752775.1 Pirellulaceae bacterium
GCGCTCGGGGCGGCTCTCTCCACTCTCGCCGTAACTCGCCATTATTGTTTGCTCTTCGGGTTTGGTCCAACATAACTGCGACCGAAACTGCCAGAAATCGGCTGTTCGGTTGGGCAATCCGCGACCAACGGGTTTTAATACAAGCAGAAATTCACGGCACTTCAGCCCTGCCAAATGGCGACAACCAAAGTTGCGGTGTTTCCGAAAAAAAAGCTATTCTTCAGCCAATTGGCGACCCGTCCATCGAGTCCACAACGTTCGAACCTGCTGGTTCAAATGATGCGGATCGACCTGGTCGTTATCGATATAGTCCGTGGCCCGCGCCCTTTTTTCGTCAATCGGCAACTGGCGGGACTCACGGCGATTCAATTCATCTGAATTCCATCCCCTGCTGCGCGTTCTCTCCAGCCGCACCGCAAGGCTGGCATCGACAAACAGTATTCGGTCGCAGATCTGGTCCCATCCCGATTTGAACATGACCGGGGCGTCAAGGATGACAACCGGCACGTCCTGTTTTCGAAAGGATTCGATCTGCTCGCGAATCCGGATACTGATTTCCGGATGAGTTATAGATTCTAGCCGAACGAGCCGGAATTGCGAGTCAGCAGAGTCCCCAAAGACAATCTTCGCGAGTTCCCGTCGCCGGACATGGCCCAAATCGTCAATCACACCGGACCCAAATTCCACGGCAATTCGCTGGCGAATTCCGGACAGTCCCAACACCTGATGGCCTATCACGTCGGCATCGATCAGACCTGCCCCCAATTCCACAAAAAGCCGGGCCACATGGCTCTTGCCCGAGCCGATTCCACCCGTTATCCCCGCGACAATCACGATGTTTTATTTCCTTTCAGGGCTCCTGCTCCAGCACAACCACCCCCGTATCGTTCCAGTTCGGTCCCCGCTTGATGGCGACCTCCAGGGGTACCCGCAGGTCGCCCACAGCCGTCATTTCCTCATGCACCAGACGGGCCAGCGCCAACAGGTCCCTGTCGTGAACTTCAAACAGCAGCTCATCATGAATCTGCAACAACAACCGGGCGTCCAGCCCGGCCGACTGCAGGCGGTGATAGACGCGGATCATGGCCAGCTTGATCAGGTCGGCCGCCGAGCCCTGGATTACCGTGTTGACCGCGATGCGCTCGGCCAGGGTCCGATTGCGCGACAGCTTGCCTGCACCTGGCGGGCGCACGCCTTCGACCGGGCGGCGGCGACCCAGAATCGTCGAAACGTAACGGTTGGCGCTGGCTCCCTCCAGCACCGAACGGATAAAACCGTCCACGGCCGGATAGCGGGCAAAGTAGGCTTCGATGAACTCCGCAGCCTCTTCTTTGGAAATCCCCAGCTCGCGGGCCAACCCCCACGGACTTTGACCATAAATAATGCCGAAATTGATGACTTTGGCCTGCCGCCGCATTTCTGCCGTCACGGCTGACAGTGGCACGGAGTGAACTTCGGCTGCCACGACACTGTGGATGTCATCGCCCCGCTGAAAGGCACCCAGCATCACCGCGTCCTGACAAAAATGGGCCAACATCCGCAACTCGATCTGCGACCAGTCCGCAGCCAGCAGGCTGTAACCTCCTGGCGGTGCCACAAACGCCTGGCGAATCCGCCGGCCCTCTTCGGTGCGAATCGGAATGTTCTGCAGATTTGGATCCTTGGAACTTAGCCGGCCCGTCCGCGCCACATCCTGCATAAATGACGTGTGCACCCGGCCTGTCGCCGGATTGATCTGGCTGGACAGCGCGTCGGCGTAGGTACTTTTGAGTTTTGCCAGTTGCCGGTATTCGATCACCATCCGGGGAACCGTGTGCAAATCGGCCAGTGCCTCCAGTACGTCCGCATCAGTGCTGCGACCGGTGCGCGTTTTGCGGACCTCCTTCAGCCCCAGCCGGTCGAACAACACATCGCCCAGCTGCTTGGGAGAATCGATGTTGAACTGTTCACCAGC
Organism: Pirellulaceae bacterium; assembly: GCA_041752775.1. Lineage (GTDB taxonomy): Bacteria > Planctomycetota > Planctomycetia > Pirellulales > Pirellulaceae > BJ22. The sequence goes on from JBGSVU010000315.1 coordinate 1,955, forward strand.
TTCCTGCCAGATTCCGGTTTGCAGCTGGGCCAGTCGCTGTCCGAACTCTTCGCTGATTCTCCCCAGCAAGGGACCATCCACCACAATGCCGTTGAATTCCATTTCCGCGAGGACCTGAACCAGCGGCATTTCAACTGTTGTGAACAGCCCGTTCAGATCGCCGGCCTGAAGGTTTTTTTCCAGAACTGGTTTCAGCCGCAACGGCACGTCGGCGTCTTCGGCTGCGTAGGGCGTGATTTTCGACAGCGGAACCTGATCCATGCGCCCCTGATTTTTTCCGGTACCAATCAATTCGGAAATCCGGATGGTTTTGTGACCGAGGAACCGTGATGCCAGTTCGTCCATGTTGTGGGTGTTGCGGCCTGGTTCCGCAAGGTAGTCCGCAACCATCGTGTCAAACATGCGGCACTGCACATACAGTCCAGCCCGGCGCATCACTATCACATCGTATTTCAGGTTCTGCCCCACGACTTCGATGGCCGGATTCTCCAGCAGCGGCCGGAGCGTTTCGATCACGCCCTGTTGTGCGAGGGTCGGCTCGCCTGGTGGAGCCATCACCGGGACATACCACGCCTGGCCGGGGACCACGCAGAGTGAGACACCCACCAGTTCAGCCCAGTTCGGATTGGTGGACGTCGTTTCGGTATCAAAAGAGACGGTTCCCGACGCCAGCGCCTGGTCGACAATACGTTGCAGCGTTTCGAGACTGTCGACGGTTTTGTAACTGGCGACCCATTTCGTGGCCGAACCCGCCGCAGGACCCAGCCGGGCGATCCGGTCGGTCAGCGACCGGAACCCAAATCCATTGCACAGCTCGACCGATGCGGCAATATCCCACTGGCCGACGCCCGCCCGTTGCCAGTCAAACTCCAGCGGAACGTGATCATCGAGGCGAACCAGCTGTCTGCTCAACCTTGCAAGCTCAGCACCTTCGGCAATTTTCTCGGCTTTTTTGCCCGGGATCTGGTTGACATTTTCCAGAACGCCGTCGAGCGAGCCAAATTGTTCGAGGAGCTGTGTCGCCGTTTTGGGGCCGATTGACGGGATGCCTGGCACGTTGTCAACCTTGTCGCCCACCATCGCCTGGAAATCCACCACCTGTCCGGGGCGGACTCCCCAGTCTTCCATCAATTCGTCAGGTCCGTACAGCTGGCCCTTGCGCAGATTCAGCACGCGGACTTTGTCATTCAGCAGTTGCCGGCAATCCTTGTCGGAGGTGACCAGCACACACCGCGAGGCTCCCCGTTCGACGACTTCGCGGGCGAAAGTTGCCAGGATGTCGTCGGCTTCAAATCCGGCCAGTTCGACCAGGGGGATACCGAGCGCGGAAACCAGTCTGCGAAGCTCGGGAATCTGTTCACGCAGAGCCTCCGGCATCGGATCGCGATGGGCCTTGTAGTCGGAATAAATTTCGTTGCGAAAGGTGATTTCGCTTTTGTCAAACGCGCACACGAGGAAGTCGGGTTTGTGTTTGGACAGGATGTCCAGGATGTCTCTGGTAAAACCAAACAGGGCATTGACGGGTCGCCCGTCAGGCGAGGTCATTTCGGAAATGGCATGAAAGACCTGATAAATCAGCGAGTGCGAGTCGATCACAAAAACAGTTTTTCCACGCAGGTCACCCGAAACAGCGGGCGGCGGTGTTACAACCGGAGCGTCCGGCAGATCCGGGCTGTCGGCCGCCGGCGGCCGGGCAGGCGCGTTCGGATGTTCCGGTTCGTTCCGCAACTCCGGAAACAGTTCGAGGTTTTTCTCGCGTTTTTTGGCCATAAGTGCTGGTTCCAGCCTGCTGGCTGGCCGTTAATAGGATCAGGAAGCAGTCCATCTTCGCCTGGTTACCCGTTCCCAGAAACCCGTCACGAGGAGAACCCTTTCGTCCGCCTTCTGCCGTCGGGCCCCACCGTCCTGAACGCCGAAAATTGACACGCCGGTCGTGGCACCTAGAATGGGATGTTTGGGAGATTCGGGAGTTTTGGGGCCGGGCAGCATGGTCGCTTCGATCGCAAGCCTTTGTCAATGACCAGAGTTTGCCCATCCGTTCAAGTCAACCCTACCACACCCTTTGGCCGCACCGGAACAGATTACTGTTCCGGATGACCGCGGCCGGAAAATTTATTCGCCAAGCGACCGGGAGAATTTGCTGATGGCCGCAAGACAAAATCAGGGCTACCTCATCTGGATCATCGTACTGGTAATCCTGTCGCTGGTTCTCGCGCTGACGTCATTTCTGGGAATTCAGAAGGCCCTAGAATACGCCGACGTCAACCGCCAGACCGAAGCGAAACTGAAACAGCAAACAGCTCTGGCCGAAACCCGGCAGATCCAGGCCCAGATTCTGACGGCGCTGATCGGCAACCAGGGGGAGAGCATCTCCGAAGTCGACACCAACCTCGATTCCATGGACGCCAAAATGAACGGCGTCGCCGACGCTGACCGGGCCGCGATTGGTGACGTCATCAAGAAAACGGGGGAAGTCTACGATGACTACAAAAAGGACATGAACCTGTTGCTGACCTCGGGCGGCGGAGGGACCAACCCCCAGGCAACCTACCGCGGTGTTTTCGAATCGCTGGCGGCTGCCCTCAAGCGCCGCGTCGATGACATCACCACGCTGCAAAACGAAATCACCCGCACCAAACTTGATGCGGAAACAGAAATCAAGGGGATTCAGGCCCGGCTGGACGAAACCATTGTTCAACTGGCCGCCGTCACCAAAGACTTCGAAACCGAAAAAACCCGCCGGGCCGAAGACCAGAATACGTTTCAGGTCAGCACCAGCCAGATCGAAGCCGACAACAAACAGAAAAACGACAGCTTCCTGAGAGAACAGGAAAAAATCAACGAACTGACGGCCCAGCTGGAATCCAAAAACCAGGTCCTCGCCGATACCAACGTCGAACTGAAAGACAAAGTCGACAAATACGAGGCGGAAAACTTCGATCGCGCCGACGGCAAAATCGTTCGCGTCATGGACGGCCTGCACAAGGTCATCATCGATCTGGGATCAGCCGATGGGCTGCGCAACAACCAGTCCTTTGCCGTCTACGACCAGGGTGTGACCAACTTTGAAAAGAACGCCCACAAGGCCGCCCTCGAAATCGTCCGGATTTCCGGGCCGCATTCGGCCGAAGCCCGCATCACCAGCGAAGCGCTCAGCAATCCGATTCTCGGCGGTGACCCCATCCTCTCCGCAGTCTGGGATCCAGGCAACCGCGTCGAAATTGCACTCGCTGGTGTTTTTGACCTCGACTACGACGGCTTTGACGATCGCGACAAACTGATTCAGGACATCGAAGCCAACGGCGGCAAAGTCGTCGCATGGCACGATGATGAAGGAGTTGTCCACGGTGAAATCGGTCCCTCGACCCGTTACTTTGTCCAGGGAGACGCCCAGCCACCCGGCCCCGATTTCAATGCCGCGGTGGCCAAGGCCGCCCGCGACATGAAACAGATGGCCGTCGACGCCAACACCCAGGTCATCGATACCCGTAAACTGTTGCTCTGGATCGGCCGGTTCCACAAGACATCTCCGGTCATTCCGCTCGACGACAACATTGGCACACCATTCATGCGCCGCGAAATCATTCGCAAACAATTGGAGGACCAGCAGCGGTCCACCCAGTCGCCTAACGACAACAACTAGTGCGTTGTCAACTTTTGGTTTCCGGGTGAGCCAGGGCCAGCGCCCCGGCAGATTCCGCAAGGACCCTGATTCCTGATGTTGGCAGGCCAGAATTTTCTTCGGCAGAAGTAAAACCGTTTCTCCCCCAGGCCCGATTTCGTCGGGCCTGATTTTTTGCCAGTCACCGTTTCAGTTTACCGTCATGCCCCACGCGAGTCCTCCGAACCGGAATCCGGAATCAGTTTCGGGCGGATACTCCTGGTCAGCAACGGCCCGGGCGGTTGCCAGCCTGCTGGTTGCAACATGGTTGTTCGTGGTTCTGATGGGCCCCGTGACGAACCCGATTTCCACGGAAGAACTGACCGGGCCGGTCGCGCGGACTCTGGCGCCGGTGCATCAGGCATTTTTTGTGGGGCATGGTTACCGTTTTTTTGCACCCGATCCCGGGCCCAGCCATCTGGTCGTGGTGAGTGATGCGACCACAGGCGAAACACTCTGGAAATTTCCCGACCGGGAGCGGATCTGGCCGCGGCTGATGTACCACCGCTGGTTCATGCTGTCGGAAAGTCTCTGGTCGGAATTCCAGTCGACTCCCGACCGGGAGAGTTTTGACAAACTGCAGGAAGAAACCCGGCAACAGGCGGCCCGTTTCCGGATGGCCGGAAAGCGCCAGGTGGCGGCTTCGCTGATGGCCGTTGCAGAGCGACTGGACCGCGCCTGGATCGCGGCTTCCAGACGCATACCGGAACTGGTCGAC
>JBGSVU010000316.1:0-4142 GCA_041752775.1 Pirellulaceae bacterium
TCCCCCTCTCCCCCAAAATCCGGATCCGTAGCGCCCCAAGTTCAATCCGTTTGACTCCGGATTTTGGGGGAGAGGGGGTCGGGGGGTGAGGGGGAGCCTCGGTTTTGAAAATTCAATTTGCAGCAACCTGCTGAACAGGCATCGAAAGAACTGGTGGCTACGAGTGGCTTGCACGGTGACACCGACTGGTCGTGGTGCGAATCCGGTTCATCATCCGAAGCGCCGCCGTTTCCTGGAGCGGTTGGGAGATTACCCGGCGTGTTTCGGTTCGCTGCCGGACGGGATTCGCACCAGTTCGACCAGCGCGACGACTTCTGCGGGCGGCGCCCGGGTCACAGCCGAGACCGACAGTGTGATGGCAAAATTCAACACCATGCCGACCGTGCCAATCCCTTCCGGAGAAATTCCCCATAACCACTGTTGTTGTGTCAACACTGGCCCGCTGAAATACATGGGCAGGATCAGATGGCTGGTACACATGACAATGTAGGTGGATGTGAAAACCAGACCGGCAATCATTCCGGAAACAGCGCCCGCGCGATTGACTCGCCTGGAAAAAATTCCCAGAAAAATGGCCGGAAAGAAACTGGCGGCCGCCAGCCCAAATGCAAAGGCCACGATCTGCCCCACAAAACCAGGCGGATGAATTCCAAGATACCCAGCGACAAAAATCGCCAGCAGAATTGCAATTCGCCCAATCATGACTTTTCGGGCTTCACTCGCGTCAGGCGTCACATAGCGACAATAAAGGTCATGAGCCAGGCTGGAACTGATCACCAGCAACAGCCCGGCGGCCGTTGACAGCGCCGCCGCCAGCCCGCCCGCAGCCACCAGCGCGATCACCCACGGCGGCAATCCTGCCACTTCCGGCGTCGACAGCACAATGATGTCCTTGTCGATCTCCAGCTGTTCGGATTTCCCTGCGGCATCCAGTTTCAGGCTGATGATCCCGTCGCGATTGAGGTCAGAAAACCGGAGCAGCCCGGTGCGCTGCCAGCGTGTCGCCCAGTCCAGCTGGTTGCCAGCGGCCGAAACAAGCCGAAAGACCACGGGTTCCTTCGATTTCGTTGCCGCGATTTCTTCAATCGCAGCAAAGGCCTGTTCGCGACTGGCCGGAAAATCAAAAACCCGTTCGCTTTCACCACTCCCCACAACGACCGCCGCGATCGTCGAACGATGGATGCTTTTGATCAGGTTATAACGGGCCAGCATTCCGAGGGCTGGAGCGGTGGTGTAAAGAATGGCGATGAAAAAAATTGCCCAGGCCGCCGAGTACCTTGCGGCCCGCACGTTCCGGACCGTGTAAAAGCGTACGATCACATGCGGCAACCCCGCCGTCCCAAACATCAGCGCCGCCGTAATGCAGAAAACATTCAGTTGCGACATTCTGGCAAAGGGGCGGGTGTATTCCTGTTCGCCCAGTTCCAGCATCGCTTCATTCAGCCGGACCGAGATGTCACTCAGGGCAAACCCGGCCTGCGGCAACGAGTATCCCGTCAGCATCCGGGAAATGGCCACCGTGGGAATGACGAACGCGACGATCAGAACGAAATACTGGGCAACCTGGGTCCAGGTGATTCCCTTCATGCCGCCCAGCACGGCAAAAAAAGCAACGATGCCCATTCCGATAAAAACACCATAGCTCAGGTCAACAGCAAGGAACCGGGAGAAAACCACCCCGACACCTTTCATCTGCCCAGCCACGTAGGTCAGCGAAACGAAGATCGCACAGATCGCAGCCACCACCCGCGCGGTTTCGCTGTAATAACGCGTGCCAATAAAATCCGGGACCGTATAGTGGCCAAACTTGCGGAGATACGGAGCCAGCAACAGGGCCAGCAAAACATAACCGCCGGTCCATCCCATCAAATAGACGCAACCGTCGCTGCCTGAAAAACTGATCAGGCCCGCCATCCCCAGAAACGACGCGGCACTCATCCAGTCCGCAGCCGTCGCCGCACCATTGGCGATCGCCGGTACACCCTGCCCCGCCACATAAAAACCAGCCGTTTCAGTGACGCGGCTGCGCCAGCCAATGACCAGATAGAGCGCAAAGGTCATTCCCACCAAAGCCCACGTCCAGGGCAACGCAGGATCGCTGAGCGCCAGAAGCGACGATACGGAAGACGGCATCAGTCGCCCCCCAGTCCATGCTTGCGGTCAATCCGGTCCATCCACAACGCATACACCAGCACGATCAGGACGAAAACAAATATCGAGCCCTGCTGGGCGATCCAGAAACCGAGCCCCACCTGCCCCACCCGGAACTGGTCCAGCCACCCGATGCCAAAAATGCCACAGCCAAAACCCGCGGCTAACCAGACCAGCATCAGCAGCGCAACCACCCGCAGGTTGTCGTGCCAGTATGAACGGGAACGGTGGGAATCTTTCATCGATGATCCAGGCCCAGAGAATTTTCAGCGGACATTCTTGCACAAACCCGCCCGCTCAAGAACCTGGCTGTTTTTCCGCGGCGGTTTTTTTTCAGAAACCCGCCGACTGGCAACAGGGAGGAAAGTTGTTTCTGGTCGCCGGATGCGGGAGCCGGGGACGACTACAATCCGGAAATCCCTGTGACTGGAGAGAGATCATGAAAACCGATTTGACTCAGGCTGCCCACCGGCCGGGCGGCGAACCTGGCCGCAAACGGCGGAAGCAGCGATCATCCGGAAACCAGTTGTTCGGGATGCCGTATCGCGTCGCGATGGCGCTGGTGTATGGGCTAGGGTTTTTGACTGGTGGCATTCTCTTCTGGATGGTGGGACTGGTCTTTGCAACGGTCGTCACGGTGGGCGATCCGTTGCAAATGCAATGTACGTTCCGGCTGGGGATGCCGGGGTTGTTGCTGGCCCCGGGAGTCGCGCTGGTCTTTGTCGCCACGGCGTTTGTCGCTCCGCTGGATGAAACGTGGCAGCGGTTTGGAATGGTCGCCGCGGGTTGTGGATTTTTTCTGACCGGAATCTGGGTTCATGCAGTTCACAAAATCGAAATTCACCCGGACCATTTTGTGGTGCGTGGACCGTTCAACCCGTTCGCACAAAGTTATCCGCTGGGACCGGAGACCAGGGTTGAGGCACGTTACCCGCAGGAGAGGGGCTGGAGGCGACGTCGGCAATGGATTCCCGTCTATCACATCACGGCGGATCAAAACGAAACCCGACTTTGCCGGGACTATCACCATCCTTCCACCTGGTTTTTTGCCCTGCCTCATTTGACTCGGGGAGCCCAAGTCGTGGGCCCGGACGGGCATTGACTGTGGGTTATAATACTGGATTGTCTGGCCGGAGCCCTGCTGCAGGCCGTTTTTTCCCTGGATGTGGATGCAAAGAATGGAATCCGAACGATTGCCTGCGGGGAGACTGTTTCGCAGTTTCCTGATGATTGCCGGCGGGTATGTGGCTGTGTTGGGCGTCATGTTTGCAACATTGCTGCTGGTGTTGCGGTTCGGCTATCCCGCATCGTTCGAGTTGCTGACGGGGCAACCGATGAAAGAGGCCGAAATGCTGGAGCGGATGGGAGAGGTCCTGCCGACAGGGCTGTTCTGGTCGGTGGCGGCGGCGGGTGCTGTGACGGCATTCTGTTGTGGATGGATGCTGGTGGCATGGGGCGGATTGCCCGGGACGGCGCATGCGATTTTTTTGGCGATCGTGCTGTTCGTCAGCGGATTGCAGATGGCGATTGGTGCGCCGCCGCCTGTTCGCTGGATGCCCTGGGTGTTGGCCGGGATCTTGCCCCTGGCGGCCCTGCTGGGCGCCAAGCTGGGATTGTGGGGCGGGGACCGGCCCTCGCCCGATTCTCGATTCGATTCCGATAAGTGATAATGATTTCGAGACGGCTGGCAGACTGAAACCCTGGCGAGCCCATTCTGTTTGTGACACGCTGATATCCTGATGCCAACCGTTCGACCAACTCCGCCGCCAGCCGATTCATGAACTATCGACTGCTCTCGCGATTTCTGGGAATACTCGCTCTGCTGATCGGCGGCTTCATGCTGTTGAGCCTGATTTGGGCTTTTCCGGAACTGGGCTACCGGACCGACCGGGCGTTGCGTGGCAGGCAGTTCGAACGAGACGGATTTTTTGGTTTGCTGGCCAGCACGTTGATCAGCTGGGCGGTGGGCGGCGGGTTGTACTGGTGGGGAC
>JBGSVU010000317.1:0-2401 GCA_041752775.1 Pirellulaceae bacterium
TGTCGAAGACGTCGCCGCCGTGCTGGAGGTGGCGCGGCGAATCCGGATCGATGTCGACCAGCACCTGATCGCCGTCGACGGCCAGGACATTTCGGGGATGGTCCGGACGCCTGAGGTCTCGGCCGCATCGTCCACCATCGCCCAGTATCCCGAGATTCGCGAGTTGATGGTTCGGGCACAGCGCGAGATCGGCGAGCGGGGAGATTTTGTTTGCGAAGGCCGGGACCAGGGGACGGTGGTTTTTCCCGAAGCGCTCTGCAAGTTTTTTCTGACGGCATCCGCCGACTGCCGCGCCCGCCGGCGCCAGAACGACCTGTTGCAGCGCGGCATTCCGATTGATTTCGACGAACTGCTCCAGCAACAACAACAGCGCGATCACCGCGACAGCACCCGCCGCTCAGGACCGCTGACGCCCGCCGCCGATGCCATGGTGATTGATACAACCGGAATGAGCATGGAAGAAGTCATCGAGCGGATGAAAACCGAAGTCAGCCGCCGCGTGCGGGAGCTGCTGGACCTCAACAGCGGAACCGGCCATCAGGCCTCCAACCACACAACCGGCGGACCGTGGACATGAGTCTTCCGCTGCGGCGACGGCGCTGGGTCCTGCTGCGACACGTGGTTCCGGACAATGATCCCAGCGAACCGTCCCGCAACAGCACCCTGGTCAGGCCCCCGCACGAATCACCCATCCCGTCCTCCGGTCGGCAACCCGACATCGGAACGGACACCGGGCGGCGGGACCTGTTGGTACCGGTGTCCAGCCATTGGGACCTGATGCTGGAAAAAGAACCAGCGACCGTCCCGCCATCACCCCAGTCCGCATCGACGGAAATGCCGCTTTCGTGGACTCATCGCCTGGAGACCTGGGCGCTGCGGGACAATCCCCTGGCAGTCCCCACCACAACAGGCCGCAAACTGGACGACCATCGGACGGTCTATCTTGAATTCGAAGGCCCGCTGTCCGGTAATCGCGGCCATGTAACCCGGATCGCCGCGGGTGAAATTTCGCGGTCCACCGGGCTGGCGGACGGGACGCGAGAATTCTGGCTGGTCCGACTCGACCCAGCCCCCACCACAGCCCCCACCGAAGCCGGCATCCCGGCCGCCCAACCGGAAACCCGCCTTCGTATCGCACCGGACCTGAATGGCGGCGTGCGGATTACTGTTTCGTGAGCAGCATCGCGGGCGTCGCGGCACAATACAACGCCGCACAATTCAACGCGGTTCTTTTCAAAGCTGCCCATGTTGGCCGCTCCCCTTTTCAACGCAGCCCTTGCTGCCGCTGACCTTTTCTTAACGCTGTTCGCTCTGTTCCTGATTCTGCCGCACCCCGTCCGGAGATACGGCCACATCGCCGACACGATTCGGATGGGCCTTGCCTGACCGAATCCTCCGGCAAACCTCGATTTCGTGACGAATGGCGTGGTCAAGGAATTCGACCAGCTGGTCGTCATTCAGATGCTGGTACTGGTCCGGCGTAACCGGATCACCAAAAACGATGACAATCTTTGGGCCGGGCAGGGGAAAAGCCCGTCGCCGGGGCCAGGCGCGGTCTGCCCCCTGAATACCGGTCGGCACAATCGTGGCCTGGGTTCTTTTGACGAGGGCGCAGAATCCGGGCAATATTTTTTTCATCTCGCCGTCCGGTGAGCGGGTCCCTTCGGGGAACATCAACACCATCTCGCCGCGTTTCATTCGTTTGAGCGTTTCCTTGATTCCGCCCGCGCTCATTCCTTCCCGGTCGATGGGGATCGAATCGAGGAACGAGATGATCCACCCGATGGGCCAGACACGGAACAGCTGCTTCTTGGCCAGGAAATTCATCCGCCGGCGAGAAACGCAGCCGATCAGCATCGGATCCAGATGGCTCTGGTGGTTGGGCGTAATCAGGACCGGGCCGCTTTTCGGAATCTTTTCCAGCCCGACCAGTTTCAACCGGAAAGCGATCAGGAAAAAGAAATAGCAGATCCAGCGAATGGCGTGATATCCAAATCGCTGAAAAGGAGTTTTGGGCAGCGCGTCCTGGGACCGGGCCGACTGTTTTGGTTGGGGATGGTTCATGAAAAGCGGGTTCAAGGTAGCCGGAGAACGGACGATCTGCAGTCACACGGTCAACCGTCGCGACATCCCGCAGATCGATCCCTCGGGGGACTCACCAGCATATCGCCTGCCCAGTCAATCGGGAAACCGGCCCCGGGCCGTCAACCGGAACCCGCGATTTCGCCATGCCGTCAACCGGAACCCGCGATTTCGCCATGCCGTCCATTCTGAAAGAGGTCAAAAGGGGTCGGCCAGGTTTCAAAAGACAGGCCCCCGTTCAACAGTTGCCGCGCAAAAGCTGCCGCGCAAAAGCTGCTGTTCAAAAGCTGCCGCGCAAAAGCTGCTGTTCAAAAGCTGC
>JBGSVU010000318.1:0-2654 GCA_041752775.1 Pirellulaceae bacterium
CGATCACGTGCAACGCGATCGTGGTCTTGCCGCTCGATTCTGGCCCAAAGATCTCGATGATACGTCCACAGGGCACGCCCTGGCCACCGAGAGCAATGTCCAGTGACAAACTGCCTGTCGGAATACCCCGGATTTGCGAAACAGTGTCGGCACCCAGCGTCATGATGGCGCCGGTTCCAAACTGTTTTTCAATCTGCTGAAAAGCGTTTTTCAGGTTCTCGTTGTCTTTGAGCAAAGCATCGACGGGGGATGATTTGGCGGAACCGTTTGACGATTTGTCGGCCTTGACGGCGGCCTTGGTAGTTTTGCGAGCCATGTTCTCTCCAGACGGGTTCAAGTCAGAAATAGCGGATGTCATCTCGTGACGGTCCTCAAATGGGTGGTGCGGGGAATCAAACGCGGCCTGCCGGAATGGCTTCGATTCAGCACCCATTGCCGTCATCAAAACCTAAACCTAAAGCCGGAATACACGTCCCACAAGTGCCTTCATGGACAATATTCGCGGACTCCAAGACACCTTTGGTCCAGGTTCCCCGGATAGTGCACAAAAAACCACTATTTCCCCGTTTCGCAGCGATTCAGGGCGCCCAAAAAAAAATCGGACGCGACCCCAAAAAAACTGTTTGGGCACCTCCACGGACTCAAAAAACAGGGGTTTCACCCCGTCTGCCGGTCTGAAATTCAGTACGCCCGATTCGATCAATTCCCCGCAGGTTCCAGGTGGTCCGCCTGAATCAGTTCCGCCGCACTGATTTTCTCCAGAATCCTGATGCCTTCCCAGGTGACATCCGTGTGATTCAAACCGACCCCCTCCAGCCGTGGCAATGCGGCCAGCCATGTCAGGTCGTTGTCTCCAATGCCCGTTCCGGAAAGCTGGATTTGTTCGAGGTTGGGCAGTCCCTCCAGATGAACCAACAGCCCCGGAGCGAAAACTTCCGGTTTGATTTCAAGTGCGTAAACCGCGCCCTTTTCTTCCCTCGCCAGCAGGCGGGCGCCCGCCTGTCTCAAATGGAAAATGCTCCGTTTGCAGTCAATGGCTACTCCGCGTGGCCCATCACCCTCTGCCCGAAAAAACGCCTCGCGCGTGATTTCTGTCAATCCACTCTCCCGGAGTTCAAAATACTGGTCGTCCAGTCCATGCCGCGGATCATGCAGATGCAGTTTCCCGCCAACATCTGCCGTTGCCATGAAATACGCCTTCAACAACCTGCGTTCGTTGGGAAACGGCACTGCAATTTCACCCCATCCCTCTATCTCATACGATTACCCGTCAGGTTCTGTGATGCGGCCCCGCGGCAAACTGCCGGAGTAAAGCACATGCGCATATCCATGATCCATGAACCCCACATAAAAACCCGCCGGCATAGCCAGAAAAAGGCAAAGCGTAAAAACCTCCCAGCCAGCCGGTTTGAAATTGCGACTCGACTGCCACATCACCCAACTGCCACAAATCGCGGTCGCAAGGTTCCAGGGTATAACTGAGTAATTCCAGTTGCGAAACAGGGGTGACAGAAAAACGGCGATACCAACATGGACCAGCGGGCAAAATATCGCCGCCCAGCGCGGTCGAAACATGGCCAACACGCCGAGCCCCATTTCAGCCAGCGCAACCGTATAGGCAAAAATCCAGTTCAGACCTTCCAGAGGAATCCCTGCCTGTTGGACAAGAGTCCATGACTCGTGGGCATGCCAGTCCGGGGACAGCAACTTGTGCAACCCGGCCCAAATCCAGAGCGAAGCGAGATACCAGCGACCCAATCGGATGCCGGTCGGGTAAGACGTCGCAAAAATCAGCAACCACCCGGCCAAAAACTGTGGCTGCGCCCTGACCTGGTCAAAAAAAGTGGCAACCAGCAGCACAAGCAAATGAAACCAGACCCCCATCCGCGGCCAAAAAACAACCGCCAACAAAGAAGCGATCATCCACCACCCAAAGTTGAACTCCGGAACGTCGAAAACCGGAAGATTGGGCATCGCGGTGGACCGGACTAGCCAGAGCGGCCATGTTATCCAGACCGTCACCGTTTGCGACAGAATGGCTATCCCGATCACACCGGTCTGAAGCCAGCCGAATCGGGGGCGCGTATTTTTCCCGGCCGGATTCTGACCGGTTTCAGTCCCTGAAACTGCTATGAACGAATGCCTGCCGGTCATCCCATCACGCCAATGTCAACAACTCAAATGCCAGACTTGATCCGGTAACTTGCCGGATAGCGGCTCTACATTCCGGAAAGCAGCCAATATTCCGGAAAGTGGCTCTGCACTCCTGAACGGTGGCTCTACACGGGCGGTCGAAGTGGATTATATTGCGGTACGCGCGCAACAATTGTCGCAATCCCGATGACCATCCGCCGGACCACCCGCGTCCGGTCCGTTACCCAATTATTATATAATCCCGGTAGCGGAATGGCGCAAGCCATCCGGTAATAGCGCCACACAAAGTAGCGGAATGGCGCAAGCCATCCGGTGATAGCGCCAAGCAATTCGCGCACCGGGCAGCTTGCGCTGCTCCGCTACCAATTCGCGCACCGGGCAGCTTGCGCTGCTCCGCTATCGAACCGCGCACCGGGCAGCACGCGTTGTTCCGCTATCCTTCGAGGTCAATCGTTGCCATGGGCGTATAAGTCCGGCCGCCGCGGTCCTCAAAACTCGAA
>JBGSVU010000319.1:0-1788 GCA_041752775.1 Pirellulaceae bacterium
GTTTGATGCAACGGGCTCGCGAACAGGAACCGGTCGGAAGAAATCCGATCCCCGAAATGCAGCGGCAACGCGCAGAAGCCAGCCGCCCCAAACCCGATCTTGTTCCTGACAACTATGTTCAGGCAGGCGGTATTCTGCGGCCCCGAAATGATATTGAGGCTGCAAAAAACAGTGCTGTGGAGGGAAACGGCCAGCGCCCAAGGCTGCCAAATCCCGGCAGCGTGCCCGGCGTTGATCCTTTATCCAGCCCGGCTGCCAGGTCCGTCGCTCAGGCTTTTGACAATTCCGAATTGGAACATCGCTTGACGTCAATGATCCCTGCTCCGGCATTTGACCGCGCTGCTTTCGAAAAGGATCCGCAGACCTATTTGGACACCGTCGAGCCGGGACGAATCTGGCAATCGCTGGCTGATTCGCCCGATGTTGTGCCGGTTGAACGCACAAGTGACTACTTCCACGAAGTGCTGCAGGGCGAAAAAGTCATTCTGGAAGCCAAAGCAGAGTCTGGCATGCCCGTCTCTTATTATTCGCCCAGGCTGGGCCAGTTCGACAATGGTTTGTCGGTGATCACCGTGCGGGCTGATGAAAACGGCATTGCCCGGGCATCATTTTTGGCGTCAGCAGGAACCCGTGGCGAGATCGATATTTTGGCGAATAGTCCCGTTCATTCGGGGCAGGCCCGCTATTTGGTGAACGTAATTGTTCCAGCCGGCGTTCAGGCAGCACCCTCTGGCAACTGACATGTGGCCAGTTGTGTCGTTTTTGGCTGGTATACGAGATGGAATTGTCCAGGACAGCGAGTCGAGGAGAATCGTCATGAATACAGTTTGTCGCAACCAGCTGTCCAAAAGTTGGGCCGTGAAACTCGTTCGTTGTCTGGCAGGTTTGTTGTGTGTGCTTTTGCTCAATGCCGTGGCGTCCGCCCAGTTTCCACCTGGCGGTGGAGGCGGACCGGGTAGCGGTGGTGGACAGGGTGGTGGTGGACCGGTATTTGGACTGAGTGATTTTTCTGCCACCTCGCTGACCCTCTCGGGGAACACAGTCACTCTGGGCTACAGCCTGCTGGTGGATTACGACGGACCGGACGATCCGTGGTTGGTGGTGACGCTCAACGGAACTCCCGTCGAAACAATTCCTTTTTCGTCGGCGGGACTGGTTGCGGGGTCGCATTCAATAGCTCTTGATTTGCAAAACGGTGGCGATGGGAACTATTTGATTGATGCCTGGTTCTTTAACCCGCCGCAACAGAATGCGGGTCTTCAGTTTGCTTACACAATTGCTGGCGGGGCATTGACTTATCAAAGCCTGAATCCGATAGCAACACTCATGTCCGTGACGCCATATCCGACCAGTCCGTTGGGAGTTGGATGCACTGCATGCGAAACGTCCTGCCAACTGACGACCAGACGGGGGTACTGGCGGATTCCCTGTCCGCAGTACGCGGCGAACGGGATCTTTATGATGTCGATCGCGCCAGATTTGGTCGGAAGCAACCAGACTTGCGGTGGAAATCCGGGCTGTGGACCCGGTGGTGTACCCGGCAGTGGAGTTCCTGGTGGCGGCGCGGGTGAGCCTTGCTCCCCGGGGGCTGGCACCGTTAGTGGAGGGGCGGGAAATCCTGGCGGCAATCCTGGCGGTCCCGGGGGAGACGATTGCTGGTGGTGGAAGTATGGGCCAGGATGCAAGACATGTGGTGGCAGTGGTAAATTGCCAAACGTAGACTGTGAGCATGATGGCTCCGCAGCGATGCAGATGAGCGCGGTTCCCTGGAACGCCTGGTTTCCCAGC
>JBGSVU010000320.1:0-5091 GCA_041752775.1 Pirellulaceae bacterium
GACGGACGCGGACGTCCATCGTACCCTGATTCTTGAGCTTGACAGACCTCTGGCGCCTTGGGGCCAATGACCGCCATTGTATTTCGCATTTTTTGTGCAGAAGTGGCGCTGTCCCGTTAGTCAGGCCAACTGGAAAATTTCGCCTTTGGGTTTTTCCGCCCGGTGACCGGTCCAGTTGCGGTTGGCGACAACCGCCCGCTCTTCCGTGGCGAGGTCCATCAGCTCATAGAAAACGTTTCTCTGCCGGGGGGTATAGCCGAGATCCGAGATGCTCTCCCGAATCTGGTCCAGGGTCAAATAGTGCACGGTCCCGGCCTGGGCCACCACGTTTTCTTCAATCATCAGACTGCCCATGTCGTTGGCGCCGAATTGCAGTGCCAGCTGTCCGATTTTCAGGCCCTGCGTGACCCAGCTCGACTGCATGTTCGCAATGTTGTCGAGGTACAGTCGCGAGACGGCGAGCATTTTCAGGTATTCGAAACTGCTTGCCGGAACGATATGTGACATTTGCGTGTTGTCGGGCTGAAACGTCCAGCAGATAAAAGCCGTGAACCCGCCGGTTTCGTCCTGCAGCTGTCGCAGCTGTTCCAGATGCTGAATTCTCTCCTCCAGTGTCTCTACATGCCCGAACATCATCGTCGCGCTGCTGCGCCCACCCAGCTGATGCCAGACGCGCATCACGTTCAACCAGTCATCCGTCATGACTTTGCCACGGGTGATTTCCGAGCGGACCCGGTCGACGAGGATCTCGGCACCGCCTCCGGGCAGGCTGCCCATGCCGGCGTCCCGCAGCCGGGACAGAATCGTTTCGAGGGAAAGTTTGTTGATTTTCGAGAAGTGAAAAATCTCGGGCGGACTGAAACCATGCACGTTGATCCCCGGAAACTGCTGCCGGATGTCGCGCAGCATTTCTTCGTACCATTCGATTCTGAAGGTCGGATGCAAACCGCCCTGCAGCAGGATCTGGTTGGAACCAAGGGTGACCGCTTCGGCAATTTTTTCCATCAGCTCCTTGCGGGGCAGCACGTACCCCTGATCGCTTTTCGGCCCGCGATAGAACGCGCAGAAATCGCATACCGCCGTGCAGATATTGGTGTAATTGATATTGCGATCGATGTTGTACGTCCGGACGGGATCCGGATGCAGCCGCCGCGTCACCGCATCAGCAGCAGCACCGAGTGCTGCCAGATCATTTGATTCCAGCAGGCGCAGGCCTTCGGCGGGCGTCAGACGCTGGCCAGCAACAGCCTTTTCAAGCAGGTGTGAAAGCATGGTATTGAATTTCCGGGTTTTCCCTGATTAAACCGTTGGTGGTAGCCAGCCGTGCAAATAACTCCAGACCCGCTCGCTGACTGGCCCCCAGTGTAAATCTCAAATGGCGTGTGAGGTATGTCAGGCACTGTTCCTGCGTCAGCCCGAATTCTCCAGCCGATGCCGCTGCAATCTCAGTCGCCGCCGCCACACCGGCATCGCGCGCCAACTGCAGCGCCCGGTCCAGCCGGTCCAGTGGAGCGTCTGGATGGGCGGCCCAAACGGCAAACACAAATGGCAACCCGGTCCATTTTTTCCACAGTTCGCCAAGGTCCCACTGATAGCAATAACCGCCACAGTCCTGGGGGTTGGCAAAGTCGGACATGGCCCGGTCGCCGATGATCAACACCGCATCGGAATTGCTGCGGGTCCAGTCATCGCTGATCGACAGAATGGTTTCCGTCGTGGAAATGTTCCAGAAGTGCCGCATCACCAGACGCGCCAGACAAACGCTGGTACGGGAACCCTCGTCCAGCGCAACGCTGCGAATTTTTTCTGGTGGCAAACGGCTCAGCAACTTGACACTCCAGACCGGGCCATCGCAGGCAATGCAGGCGTCCGAAACGACCCGGTAATCCGGCCCCGAGAAAAGCTCAACCACCGGAACCAGCGCCACGGCGAATTCCCGCTGCTGCAGGCGTGTTGCGAGACGGCTGGGCAAATCCAGTTCCAGCTCCATTTCTGGCAACAGTCCGTTCAACGCGCGGATCAGGGGGCGCGTATTCAGATAGGAAACCGCTCCGATCTTGCTGGGCAGAGTCATGTTGTGAAAATACAAAATGCCATGTCAGGTAAACGGTTTGGACAACGCTGCCCACCTTGCAATCAGAAACCGGAATTCGGGGTTCTGGGACAACTCTGGCCACAGCCCCAAACCGGTCGATCGGAGCGGGTCGCGACAATTTGACGTCACGGGTTTTGTGCGATTCTGCTGCTGGATTTTTGCAATCAACCCCGAATCCCTTTCCCCACCCCGATGGGAAATTTTCCTTAACTGCGTTGGATGAGGTGGGGGCAGGGAAGGCACTTAATCTACATATCCGTCACCGTTTCCGTCTGCTTTGCCTTCTCCAGAGTCACCTTTTCCGCCATCTCAAGCGTCACCGTCGCGGTCATTTTTAGCGTCACCATCACCGTCGCCCGACTTCTGATCGGTCGACTTGTTCTTGCCGGTTTCGCTGTTTTCCTGGCTGCCATCGCCGGGCTGACGTTCGGCATCACCGGCGCCGCTACTGATGTCATCGCCGGCTTCTTCCGCTTCGACATTTTCCAGTTCTTCTTTCAGCCCCTTGATCTGTTCTTCATCGTCGGAGGTTTCGATCGATTTCCCGGCCCATTTCCTGGCATTTTCGAAATCGTTCAACTCGGCATAGGCCGAAGCCAGAGTGCTGAGAATATGGGCAGCCTTGTATTCGGTCAGTTCGCAGGCTTTGGTGGCCATTTCCAGCGAGCGTTTTCCGTCACGCAGGTCGTCTTTGGGTGAAGTTGCCAGTAACCAGGCGAAATTGTTCAGCAGGCCCGAGTCCTCTGGAGCGAGTTTCAGGGCCTCCTCGTAATCGGCGACGGCTTTCCCGTGTTCCCCCAGGCTCAACCACGCATCACCGCGGCCGCGATAGTTTCCGGGCAGGTCGAATTCGTCGTCGATCAGGTCGTCGTAAATTTCGATCGCTTCGCGGGGCTTTTTGGCGGCATTCAACACCATGGCCTGCTGCATCAGCAGCCCGCTATTACCGGGATTGTTGGCGACCAGCCAGCGGAGGTCTTTCAGTGCGCCCTCATAATTTTCCTGATTCATGTAGATCACGCAGCGGGCGAAGATCGCCTGGGGGTTGAAGGGTTCCTTTTTCAGAAGCCCATCGATGGCTGCGAGCGCTTCTTCGGGGCGCTCGAGTTCCTGCAGTGCGTTCGCCTGAACCAGCATCGCATCAAGATTGTTTTCGTCGAGTTCGATTGCCTTTTCGGCATCGGTCAGTGCGCCGGCGCCGTTTTCGGAGGCCAGTCTCAGGCGGGCGCGGAGCCCGTAAAACACCGATGTATCGGGATTGTTTTCGATGGCGCTGTCGACGAGGGTAATCGCTTCGGGGAGTTTGCCTTTCTGTTCCAGGCTGCTGATAACCACCACCCAGGCGCCGATGTTTTCCGGTTCGGAGTCGAGCCACAATTTGAAATCGTCCACCGCTTTTTCGGGCTGGTCCATCTCCAGCAGCATGGCGCCCCGGGCTTTTCGGGCATCGATATTGTCGGGATCGGATTCGACGGCCCGGTTCAAGTCCTCGAGACGCTGTTTCGGATCGTCACCGGAAGTTGCCGAACGGACCAGAAGTGCGGCCGCCAGTTGACGGGGATTATCCGCGGCCAGGTCGATCGCCTTGTCGGCAGCACTCCTCGCGGCATCGGGATCGCCGCCGGGCAGTAAATGCAGTTTTGCCATCAGGACCCAGCTGTCCGTGCTTTTCGGATCTGCGTCGGTGGCCTGCGTTAACAGCCGAATCGCCCGGCCCCGAAAGGCACGCCACTGCGTAGCGGGCTGCGGTGCAAAAATTCTGGCCGCCAGTTCTTCGGCGTTTTCCAGCAGTGTGGAAACCATCAGGTCCGTGGCCTGCTGTTTCCCTTCGTCGGTCAGACCTTTTTCGAGGGCACTTTTGCACAGCGCCACGACTTCATCAAGGTCTCGTTCGGTGCGCGAAGCGATTTTTTTCTCAAAAGCCAGTTTCAGATCTGCCGATCCGTCCTGTTCCTTTTGTTCCCCTTCCTGTTGAGCATCGTCCTGGGTTTCCCCCGCATCCTGCCATCCGGGAAACGAACCGGCCGGATTGGGCATTGCTGACACCCAACTGCCAGCCAGCAAAAAGCCCGCACAAAGCAGCGCGGGAAACAGGTGCAAACCGCATTGAATTGAAGTGAAACGCATGAGTCGGGGCCTTTTTGCGAAATCTGATGGTCTTGAACCGGTTTGCCGCGGTGCGGCAGGTGGTGGATTGGCATTTGATGGATTGGCAGCGGGACGGGGTGTGGGACTTCGAATCCAAGCTGCCTGAAAAAGAAATTTTAGCGAAGTTCGGTCCTGTTGCCAGGACCATCAGTTTGGGCAACCGGGACAGTTGGCGGCCATATACCTTGCGAATCCGTACTGAAAGCGGGAAAAGCGATTTTTCCGGAAAGCGGACATTTTCGGGCCATTGCCCCTTTCCCCAATGCCGGGAAGGTCCCGCAAACCCGGCGAAAGCCCGATTTGTTCCCGATTTGGCGGTTTTGGCGGCAGTTCGGAAGGGGCAAAGCGTAGGCTGATTTCCTGTCGGCGGGTCGTAAAAACCGGAAAGTCGCCGAATGGTGGGAAACGGCACCCGTTATTTGCTTGGAATTCCGATGAACAGCGAGTATTCTGTTGATAGATGGGCCTTTCGCGCTGGTCACTCCGCGCACCCGCAAGAACCGCTCGTCCGACGATACCGGGTCGGCCGACCAGGGCAAGTTTGTCGGCCGTAACTTTTGGAGAGTTTATTGATGTCACGAATTTTGGATTTGCGTCAGGCTGTCGGCCTGATGACTGTTCTGGGTCTGATGTTTGGCACGGTTTGTTCTGCACAGGAAACTGATGCACAGCTGGCCAAACAGGAATCCCGCCGTCAGGCACTGGTAAAAAAATTGCAGGGAAAAGTCTCCAAGACAGCTACGGCTGTCGAAGGATTCGAACCCGTCGACATGTTCAAGGCCATGGAATCGGGCGACATCGAAGTCCGCTTTCGGGCAGTCAGTTCGACTCGGGCCAATTTGTTTGTC
>JBGSVU010000321.1:0-7762 GCA_041752775.1 Pirellulaceae bacterium
GGACCATACACTCCTTGGTGATCATCATATGTACCAAACCCCAACATATATTCGGAGGTGAGGGAGTTTCTTTTCTTTTTTCTTTTTTTAATGGTTGTGATTTTCCGTATAATTTGGGGTTGACGATGTCTCCACTTCCAGTGAATCATGTTCTTCGTGTTCACCGAGTTATTGCTTTAAAATTGATGCCCCTGATTGGTGCCGTCGTCCGCGCGAATCCGGGGATTCGCTTGCCGGGAGCCTGGGATCGATTCGAAACTTCCGTACGGATCATTGCCGGACAGCGAATCAGCCCAGACGCTGCTTCGAAAGCGCTGGGGCGGATGGTTGAACGACTGGGCCGGGTGATCGAGACGCCGCTGCCTGGTTCGCTGCGTTATCTTTTTCCAGGTGCAGCTGACCTTGCCGAGGCTCCGCTGGGCGAATTCGGGATGTCGCTCTCGCGGGCCACGACGATCAGGCAGTTTGCTGCGGCCGTAGTTTCAGGTGAAATTGATCTTGCTGCAGTCACATTCCTGGAAAAAACCGTGGCCCGTCTCGAGAACATCGCGGGAATCGATTCGGGGACTGCGAATCTGATCGCCGCCCGGGTGTTGAGAGCGCCGGATGCTTTTCCCGCGTGTGACCCCGGACTGCGCCGCGCGGTGACCAGCCTGACGGGGAGCCCATTCGCAGTATCAGCTTCCAAGCTTGAACAGCTGTCGCAGGCCTGGCGACCGTTTCGTGCGACGGCCGCCGCTTTTTTGTGGATGGCTGCGGCGGGTTCTCGCTGCCCAGACACCGGGAGTCACAACCGAACAACCCGACACGCCAAAAACACCGTTGCAGGAGTGAATTGAAATGTGGAAAACGCAACTGCCTGGTCCCGTCGGCATATTGCACGCCATCGCCAGCGATCGCGGATTGTGCGCCCTGCTGTGGGCGGACAGTGACGGCCCGGAAAACTGCCGCGATGCGAGGCCGACCAGCCCAGACGCGCATCCGGTTCTGGGCAGTCTGGCGAAGCAGCTGGAGGAATATTTCGCAGGAACGCGGCAGGTTTTCGATTTGCCGCTGGAACCCGCAGGAACCGCGTTTCAGATTGCAGTCTGGAATGCGTTAAGGAAAATTCCGTATGGCGAAACGCGGTCTTATGCCGAACAGGCCCAAATGATCGGAAACCCGGCAGCCGTCCGGGCCGTGGGTGGTGCCAATGGCAAAAACCCGATTTCAATTATCATTCCCTGCCACCGGGTCATCGGCAAGAATGGCAGTCTGACCGGTTTTGGCGGAGGTCTGCCGGTCAAAAAGTTCCTTCTGGATCACGAGCGCCGGTACGCGACCGATTGCAGTGGGGTACGCATATCAGCGGCCACCGGGGTGCTTCCTTTGAAATCCTGCAGGACCCAACCGGGAACATAAACGTCCCTCCGGCAGTGTCACCGGAAACGACCTGATCCTTACCAGGCTGAAAGCGCACATCGATTTCCCGATGCATCATGCTTCATCCGGATCGACCGGAGCCTGTGAGGCCTGACGAATTTTTTTCCGCAGTGGGCGGACGACACAAAACCAGACGAGTCCAATGGCGGCGATCCAAACGGGAATGACAAAAGCGTTGGCGACCACCAGCAGAAGAGTGTAGGTGAAAAAGTTCTGCAGGCGTTCGACGGCATTCAGCCAGTTGAGTTCGATCCGCTGGCCCAGCGTCATCGCCTGGTCGGGAACATAGGTTCGCTGTTCACTGGCGTGGATGGTGACCGTGGACATGGCGACCTTGTCCTCCAGCAGCCGCAAGTGGCCTTCCATCTGTTCGATTTCCAGCCGCACCCGGGCCAGTTCCTTTTCTACGGCCAGGACGTTTTCGATTTTGTCATCCTGTTTTTCGAGCAGCTTGATGATCTGCTCTTCCAGCCGGCGTCCACTGCTGATCCGCGCCTGCAAATCCATGAACTGGTCGGTCACTTCGTCGGCTTTTTCCTGAACGGATTCCGGTATCCCCAGCCCGCTCAGGGTATGGATGAAATCGTGGTAGCGTGAACCTGGCACGCGCACGACCCAGCGTCCGGATCGCTGTTGTCCCTGCATCCGGGCGACATTCGATTCGGCAGCAAAACCGCCGAACTCCGCTGTAACCCGGGCGAGTTCCGCGGGAAAGGAGTCGAAGTCACGGGTCTGCAGGTGGATCGTTGCCGTATAGATGATTTTCTGTTCGAGGACGGGTGGGGGAACGTCCTGGATTCCCTCGGCTGGCGCCCGCTCCAGAACGCCGCTTGCTGGCTGGTCACTCCGGCCCACCCGGGCTTCAGGGGCAGACGAGTAGACCGCCGACTGGGGGCCATTTTGATCCTGGTATTGGGAACAACTGGTGAACAGTGCCAGTGCCAGCGCCAGCGATACGAACAGCAGCCGCAAAGTCGTCTTCATTGTGAATTCAGGTGGATGACCCGGTTGAAGCCTTTTTTACGAGTTGTGCAGAAGGGGGAGTCGGCTGCGGAAATGGACCTGGGCACCCGGAATTCACCCTTTATTGAGACGTCTCCCGTGGCCGTTGGGTTCCAGAAATTTCCTGAAAGTCGCGGCGGCGATTCCGGCGGGTCCCGATTTCAGGGAACAGGTTGTAGAAGCGTTTGGGACGGGTTATTCTGGCTGGCTGATTTGTGACAAGTGGATGAGAACGTTCATCCAGCCAATACCCCGGACTTGCCAAAGGAATCACCCATGAGACGAACTCCCCGCACCGAGCGTCAGTTGCGCAAGCCGGCTTCGAGTCGGAAATCATCCTCACAACGTACGGGGGGACTGGAATACCTTTCTCTCGAATCCCGGCAAATGCTGGCCGGGAATGTACTCGCCCATTCACCTGATGGGCTTTGGCTGGGTCTCGACAGCAGTGTCCTGCAGGACATCAAGGCCGAACCGCAACTGAATCTGCAAAAATTCGGTGTCTTTGATTTGCAGGAACAGACATTCTCCCGGGCGATTGCGGATGCCCCGCTGGAATTCACCGACAACTACCAGTCGTTGGCCATCACCATTACGGTTCCGCAACCCGATATGACGTTCGCCAGATTTGCGATCGTTGAAGCTCCCGTGATGGAGCCGGAACTGGCTGCACAATTTCCGGACATCAAGACGTTTCGGGGCACGGGGATTGATGATCCTTCGGCCCGGATTCGTTTCGACGTCACGATGCACGGATTTCACGCCCAGGTACTGACTCCCAGTGGCAGCTATTACGTCGATCCTTTTTTCCGCGGACAGACCGATTATTACGCCAGCTACTTTGTCAGTGACGCGTTGCCGACCGGCGAGTTCCATGAGCACGATGTTGAACATGAGCACGATCACGATCATGAAGACGAACAGGGCGACCACGGCGAATTGCAGGGGAATCGGGTTTCAGGAAGTTTCAATTTTCTGGTAACCGGAAACTATGGCCCTTCTGCGCAGGGCAGTTTTACGGAAATGTTTGGCACGCAGTTGAGGACGTTCCGGCTGGCGGTTGCCGCTACCGGTGAATATACGGCTTTCCATGGAGGCACCGTGACAGCGGGACAGTCGGCGATCGTGACGGCCGTCAACCGGGTGACTGGCATTTACGAAAACGACCTTGCCATCCGGATGGTGTTGGTCGCCAACAACAGCAGCATCGTCTACACCAATCCCGGCACCGACCCGTATTCCAACAACAATGGCGGCACGATGCTGGGGCAGAACCAGTCCAATCTCGATTCCGTCATCGGCAATGCCAATTACGACATCGGGCATGTCTTCAGCACAGGCGGTGGGGGGATTGCAGGATTTGCTGTCGTTGGCGTTTCAGGTCAAAAAGCTCGCGGGGTCACGGGCAGTTCCGTCCCCGTCGGCGATCCGTTTACGATCGATTATGTGGCCCATGAGATGGGGCATCAGTTTGGAGCCAGCCACACATTTAACAGTGTGACGAGCAGCTGTGGTGGAGGAAACCGGAGCGCTTCATCGGCTTACGAACCGGGCAGCGGATCGACAATCATGTCCTATGCGGGTATCTGCGGTTCCGACAATTTGCAGCCCAACAGTGATGCGATGTTTCATTCCAGGAGCATTGACCAGATCCGGGCGCTGGTCAATTCGATACCTGCTGTCGGCACGACCACCAACACCGGCAACTCCGAACCGACCGTGAATGCGGGGCTGAATTATGTCATTCCGACCAACACGCCTTTTGAATTGACGGCCGTGGGATCCGACCCCGATTCCGGCAATGTTCTGACCTACAGCTGGGAACAGCGCGACCTCGGAAGTTCGGCCGGCCTGTCGACACCTGACAATGGGTCCAGCCCGCTGTTCCGCACCTGGCTGCCCACGACCAGTCCAATCCGGGTATTCCCCAGGCTTTCCAGTCTGGTCAACAATACGCTGCCAACCGGAGAAAAACTCCCCACGGCCAACTGGAGTTCCATGGATTTCCGGGTTGTCGTCCGGGACAACTCGTCGGGCGGTGGCGGTGTGGACTGGGATGACATGTCGATTCAGGTCGTCAATGTCGGAAGTTCAGGTTTTGCAGTAACCAGTCAGAATTCGGGTGGGTCGTGGACTGGACTGACAACCCAAACCATCACATGGAACGTGGCCAATACAACGTCCAACCCGATCAATGCGGCAAACGTCGATATCTGGCTGTCGACCGATGGCGGATTCACTTACACAATCCAGCTCGCCGCTGCAGTTCCCAACGATGGTTCCCAGACCATTACTGTCCCCAACATTTCCACCAGTTCCGCACGGATCAAGGTCAAGGCATCCGGGAACATTTTCTTTGACATCAACAACGCCAATATCGTGATCACGGCAGGTGTCGTTGCTTCTGTCGCGTTCAACGCCCCGAGTTACCATATCGGTGACACCCTGGGCGTGACGGTCAGTGACGGCAACGCGGCTCCGCCTATCAGCGTGACCGTGACTTCCGATTCCGGTGACTCAGAGACTTTTCAGCTGAGCGCCAGTGGCCCGGATTTCACCGGCAACCTGCCGATTGCCGGAGGATCCGTTACCGCCAATGACGGAATCCTGCAGACCGCGGTTTCTGACGTGATTACGGTGACCTATTTCGACCCTGACAATGGCAGTGGCAATCCCCAAACGCTGATGGATACGGCGACGATTGGAGACTGCGTGGGCGACATTACCGTTTCAGTCACGCCAGTGAATTCCGGAATTGCCGTGACCGATGATGCGACGGGTAATGGCTACATCATGTATTCCTCAGAGAGTCTGTTCACCCGGTTCGGTACGGCGATCAACAGCAGCAGCCCTGGTGTTCAGGCCAGCAACGCCGACCATCTGGTTGCCGTGAGACTGAACGGGTCCCAGTGGCAGTACAACACCAATTTCGCATGGAGAGATTTCTCACCGACTACGGATGACCGGTTGATGGCGGCCGTGAATTTCACGGCCGACACGGTGACCAGCCTCGAGGGAACCAGTTCTGTCGTCAACGGAATTGATGCCGGGTACTCCAGCGGAGATCTGGTGATTGCCGCCGACATGTGGAATGGCGTCGCCAACGAAGGTGAGTTCGGCGCGGCCGGAACGTTCTTCACTTACACGCCGGGTTCCGTTCTGACCAACATCACGCCCGTGAACTCCGGAATTGCCGTTACCGATGATGCGACGGGTGATGGCTACATCATGTTTTCCGCAGAGAGCCTGTTCACAAGGTTTGGAACGGCGACCAACAGCAGCAGCCCCGGCGTCCAGGCCAGCAACGCCGACCATCTGGTTGCCGTGAGACTGAACGGGACCCAGTGGCAATACAACACCAATTTCGCGTGGAAAGATTTCTCTCCCGCTGCGAATGACCGGTTACTGGCCGCCGTGAATTTCACGGCTGACACGGTGACCAGCCTGGAGGGAACCAGCTCCATCGTCAATGGGATTGATGCCGGGTACGCCAGTGGCGATCTGGTGATTACCGCCGACATGTGGAATGGTGTTGCCAACGACGGTGAATTCGGCGCGAGCGGAACTTTCTTTGCCTATACGCCGGGTTCCGTGCTGACCAACATTACGCCCGTGAACTTTGGAATTGCCGTTACCGACGACGCAGCGGGTGAGGGTTACATCATGTTTTCCGCAGAGAGCCTGTTCACACGGTTCGGAACGGCGACCAACAGCAGCAGCCCTGGAGTTTTTGCCAACAATGCGGATCATCTGGTTGCCGTGAGACTGAACGGATCCCAGTGGCAGTACAACACCAATTTCGCATGGAGAGATTTCTCGCCCGTGGCAAATGACCGGCTGCTGGCAGCTGTGAACTTTACGACCGACACGGTGACCAGCCTGGAGGGGACCAGCTCCGTCGTTAACGGAATTGAAGCCGGATACACCAGCGGAGATCTGGTGATCACCGCCAATGTGTGGAATGGCGCTGTCAACGCCGGTGAGTTTGGCGCAGACGGAACTTTCTTTGCGAACAATCCAGGTTCCGTTCTGACCAGCATTACACCGGTGAACTTTGGAATTGCCGTTACCGACGATGCGACGGGTGAGGGTTACATCATGTTTTCCGCAGAGAGCCTGTTCACACGGTTCGGAACGGCGACCAACAGCAGCAGCCCCGGAGTTTTTGCCAACAATGCGAACCATCTGGTTGCGGTGAGACTGAACGGATCCCAGTGGCAGTACAACACCAATTTCGCATGGAGAGACTTTACGCCAACGGCGGATGACCGGTTACTGGCAGCTGTGAATTTCACGACCGACACGGTGACCAGCCTGGAGGGAAGCAATTCAGTCGTCAACGGAATTAACGCCGGGTACGCCAGCGGAGATCTGGTGATTACCGCCAATATGTGGAATGGCGTCGCCAATGGCGGTGAGTTTGGCGCGAGTGGATCTTTCTTCTCGGTGTGTTAGGCGATACGAGCGGGTAGCGGTTTTCGAGTTTCAGCAACTGGAAGCCTGACAGGAGTGTGCGCAGAATTTCTGGCCAACCCTGTCAGGTCGCGTCTGGTAGCCGAATCACACGAATTCTGTGCCCGGCAAACCGGGAGCGCGGCAGTTGCAATGATTCCTGAAGTTTCCGGCCGTACCGGCCAGAGCTTTTTTGGAGACCGACCAGGAATCCGGAACATGATTTGATTTTCCTCTGATGGAGGATGGATTGGAATCCCGGCCTTCACGATTTTTCAACCCGCCTGTGCTGCTGTTTCTGGTAGGAGCAGCCGCGTTGGGGATTGCAGCGGACCGGTGGGGAGAGTTTCGGCTGGCTTTCTGGACCAGCCTGACAGGCACTGCGGCGGCGGGATGGTGGATCGCGTGGAGCAGTTCCCGGAACCGCAGGGGACGACTGGTGTTGGCCGGGGGATTGTTATTGCTGGCGTGGATGTCCGCTGGCGGTGCGTGGCATCATGTCTGGTGGCACTGTTATCCGCAAACGGAAATAGGGCGAATGGCCACCGCGACACCCCAGCCAGCGGTTGTCCGCATGCGGCTGCAGCACGAGCCGCGACCCATGGCGATGGGGAGCGGATCCCCGCTGTCGTCCATGAAAGAGGAACCCCGTTGCCGGTTTTCGGCCTCGGCTGTGGCGATTCGCAATGGTGGTGCGTGGGCCCCTGTGTCGGGGAATGTCGAAGTCCTTGTCACTGGCGACTGGCGCGGTGCGACGGGCGGCGATGAGGTGGAGATTGCCGGCGCGATTTCACTTTTTGAAAAGCCCAGCAACCCGGGCCAGTTTGATTTTGCCGACTTCCGGCGCGGCCAGAGGACGCTGGTCTGGATGCGGGTCCAGTCACCC
>JBGSVU010000322.1:0-13875 GCA_041752775.1 Pirellulaceae bacterium
GAAGATTTTCGCGTCCGCCCGCACCCCGATTTGTGATGGGGCGGGCAGTAGTGGAACGTCAGACCCAGGCGGCTGCCGCAGGGCGCTGCACTAACGTTTGCGGCGAAATCCACGGCTGTCGCCGCGAGGGAGCCAACCATGGCTTGGGTGAGAACGGCTACTTCACTCCAAAAACGACGGGATCCGTTTGAGCGGTGCTGCCGGACTGGAGGTCGCGAACTTTCATGCGGACCTGGTACTCACCCGGCGCGAGATCGTTCAGTCGCAACGGGACATACATGTAGAATTCGTTGCGGCGTTCGGGCGCCAGATCATTCAAACGGGGAAACGATTCCTGCTGGACTGTTTTTCCCGTGCGGTCTGTCACCACAATTTCGCTGTCCAGCACAGTCGCATATTTTCCATCAATAGCCCGCGATTCGTAATCCTCCAGTTCGCAATACAGCAACACGGTCTGATTGCCGCGCAGCCCTGCAGTGTCCATGGGCAAATAACGCCCATGGCCCATGATCTCGGAAGTCATGGCTGGTGAACGGGCGCGCAGCTGGGGAGCGTCTGGCGCCTGTTGCGGCAAACGGAGAGCGGTTGTTGCGTCGTTGACAGGAGGCAGTTTGTCTGACTGGGAGGGGGCTTGTGCCGGAACAGCGGGTGCTGGAGTTTCGGTATCGGCAGGATTCTCCGGGTTCGATTTTCTGATCGGGTCTTGCAACCAGGGAAATCCGGACAATACGTCGCCCGGAGTGAAGAAAGCCGGTCGGGACGGACGTGATTTGCGCGGGACATGCTGCTGAAACGACGCCGGGCGCACCTCCCCACCGGCGGCAGGAAACGCATCGGCAACGGGCAGTCGCGTGACGTCATTGGGTACGCTGAACCTTGTGGGAATGCCTTCGGCAGCATCCGGCATGGTACGTGGCGGAGATGTTCTGGAGGTGTTTCCAGTGGGACTTCGCAGGCCGGGATCGACTTTGATCCCATAAGCCTGGGCTGATCCCGATATTGCTTCGGGCGAAGACTCCCCGGCAGCGGATGCTGCTGCCGCCTGGTTTTTTTCTGCGAGGGCAACTTTGCCCGCCGGGAATTTCAGGGGAGCGACCTGTGGCCATGGTTTTGTGGCGAAGCGATCTGCTGGCGATTTGGACGGAGCCGTTGTTCCTGAACTATCCACGGGTTCGGCGACTTTGGTGACGGAAGCCACTCTTTCGTCAAGTGCCGCCCGCATTTCTTCGTCCATTTCTGGCAAATTCATCACCCGCGCTACACCCGATCCGGACGGCGCTGTTGAAGCCGACGGTTCTGGCGAATCGGTCGGTGGAGTCGCCACAGCCTGCGACAGTTTCTCCTGTGAAACGGGATCAGCTGTATCCGGATCGTTTACAACACGAACCTGCATCGATGCATGTCCCGGGATCATCGTTACCATGCCGTCGGAAGGTGGTCGTGCCGAAGAATCGCTGGACGGCGTTGTGGGCGATTCGGAACCGGATTCCGCCGGTGTCCCGACCGCCACCTGGTTGCCAGACATGTCCGCAGGCAAACCGGTACGCAAACTGTTGGGTTGTGATCGGGCTGGAGCGTCTGTCCCGATCTCCTGTTGAATCGGGTCTGACTGGTTTTCAGGATCTGTGGCGATGTCCTGGGCTGCGGGAGCAGGTAACCAGGTGGTCTGAACCGGCGATGCGACCGGGATGCTCTTTGTTTTCGGAGTCAGAGTAACCGAAGCGACGGGTTGTCCGTTTTCAGGTTTTTCCGGCTGCACAATTTGTGCTGGTTGTGAATCGGGCTCAACGACAGCTGGTTTTGCATTGGCGGAGACGTTTCGACTGGAGTCGCCCCTCGCCATTGGCTCCGCCTGAGCCATCTGCGTGGTGCGTTCCAGTTCCAGTTTGTCGGCTTCGGTCAGATCGGAAAGCCTGAACTGCGGCAAACCGACTGTCCCGTCCGGACCCACTACGGATCGGTGAACGGCACCACAGGAGCCGTCGCACAAGTGGCCCGGTGCGCCATGTTGCGAGGCCGTTGACCCCGGCGGCTGGTTGCCGGCAACAACCGGAATGGACTTGTTGGTGTTTGTTCCCGATGGCGCCGCCATTCCACGAGCGGTTTCCGGTCCCGAACTGGACAGGGCGGAGCTGTTCAGGCTGGAACTGGAATTCGCGTTGACTCCAGGATTGTCGTTGGGCCAACGCTGGGAGATGGAGCCTCCCGGAACAGAAGCATTTCGCGGATCGACGGCCATTCGTGATCCAGGCTGCATGTTTTCCCGGGCCGAGAGTGCGGTGGGTACTGGCCTGTTTCCCGCTGCGGGCGTCATCGCATCTCTGCCTGTGACGTTGCGCCCGGGCCGACCCATGGGCGTACATCCTGATGCCGCAATCGCGGTTCCCAAACAGATGATGATTGCAATCCGTTGCATGATCGGTCCTGCTCCCTTGCAGTCAGTTTTGTTCTGTCGATACCGTGCGGGGCGACGATTTTTTAAAAAAAACCTGGTTCGCGCATCAGGGGCGCATCGCCGTCGGCACAGTCGCGCGGGATAGTAGAGCAATCATCGACGGGGTTCAAGTCATCCCTGGCGATGGGCGGCTGGCCGTCTTTGGGTGGACTTGCCAGCAACGAGGTGCCAGCAGCGGGTTGCCAGAAACAGCGGCTGACTTGTCCGTCCAGAAACTCTGGTCCGGACCGCGAATCCGATCTGGCAATGGCAGCTTTTTCCAGACCGTTGCGGCCATGACATCGTCTGACCGATTCCGGACTCACATGGCAAAACTGTTGGCGACAGATTCCGGAGCGGGTTCGTAGCCGAGCGGTTCCATGCTGCTGCCAGCCCTTCCCTGCGACAGACTGCGCAGCGAATTGGAGTATCCGAACAGTTCCGCGAGAGGCGCGTGGGATTCGATGATCGTATAGCCCGATCCCGTTTCGGTATGCGCGATGCGGGCCCGGCGCTGAGCCAAGTCGCCCACGAACTCGCCATAGAATTCGTCAGGCGTGGTAATCGTCAACTTCATCACTGGTTCCAGCAAGACCGGTCCGGCCGCAGCAACGGCTTTCTCAAAAGCGTCCGCAGCAGCAATCGTCAACGCAATCTCGGTGGTGAGATCGCTGGTTTCAACACCCAGCAAAGTCATCTTCAGCCGGGTCAGCGGGAAGCTGCCGATGGGCCCGCCCCCCTCTGCCCGGCCCCGCAACTCCTGCATCACGGCGTCGAGCTGTTCGTTGGACAGGGATCCTTCCGGCAAGCGGTTGAAAATCGCGGCCTGAGGCATGTCGTGAGGGTTTGGTTCCATGCGCAGGGTCAGTTTGGCGAACAGTTGTTGTCCGCCCACAATCCGGTGGCACTCGCCAATGACATTGGCCGTGTTGCTGATCGTTTCCCGGTACGACACCCGCGGCTTGTGGACTTTGACGTTCAGATTGAAATCGCGCAGCAAACGGTTGCGGATGACTTCCAGGTGCAATTCGCCCATTCCTGAGATCAGCGTTTGCCCGGTGTCCTCGTCTTCTTTGGCCTTGAAAGTTGGATCCTGGCGTTTGAGCATCTCGAGGATTTCGGCCAGCTTTTTCCGGTCGGCCGTCGTGTCCGGTTCGATCGCCATTTCGATCACGGTCTCGGGGAAATCGATATGTTCCAGTTCGATCGGGTCGCGCGATTCACAGAAAGTGTCGCCGGTCACACCGTAACGCGGTCCGATGACGCCGACAATATCTCCGGCCTGAACCGATTCGATTTGGCCCTCGCGATCTTTTTTGGTGGCATTGATTTGCCAGAGTTGGGCGATGTTTTCCTTTTTGTCCTGTCCGGGACAGAGCACGCGCGAGTTGGCCTTGAGTTGCCCGGAGTAGACCCGCACCCAGTAGAAATCGCCTGTCTTGGCGGGAAGGATTTTGAAAACGAGGCCGCAGAAGGGTTCGTCCGGGTCGGGTTTGCGAAACGCCCGGACTTCCTTTTTGCCGGGCACAATCCCTTCGACCGGCGGCCGGTCGGCGGGACTGGGCAGGTAGTCGCGGACTGCGTCCAGCACCCCCTGGACTCCGATCCCGTGCAGGGCGGAGCCACAGACCAGCGGCTGGATCATTCCAGCGACCGTCGCCTTGCGAACCGTTTGCCGAATCAGCCCGGGCGGGATTTCTTCCTCGGCCAGTGCCAGTTCCGTCATTTCGTCACTGTATTCGTACAGCTGTTCCAGCATTTCGCTGCGTGCCATTCTGGCTTCGTCCAGCGAATCTTCCGGAATCGGCAGGACGACCACTTTTTTTCCGTCTTCGTCGAACTGCATCAGTTGCATGTCGATCAGGTCAATCACGCCAGCAAATGGCCGTGGCACATGCGCCGGCCCCTGCCCCAGCGGGATTCTCAGACAAACCGGCAGTCCCCCCAGCCGGTCGCGAATCTGCCGCACAACGCGTTCAAAATCGGCTCCTTCGCGATCCAGTTTGTTGACGAAACAGACTCGCGGGACGACGTAGCGGGTCGCCTGGCGCCAGACCGTTTCGCTCTGCGCCTCGACGCCTTCACGGGCACTGAACACGACTACCGCTCCGTCCAGCACCCGCAGGCTTCTTTCGACTTCGGCCGTGAAATCGACGTGGCCCGGTGTGTCCAGAAGATTGACGTGAACGTCGCGCCAGTCGAACGTCACGCAAGCCGCATAAATCGTGATGCCACGATTCTGCTCTTCTTCGTCATCGTCGGTGGTGGTTGTTCCCTTGTCGACCATCCCCACGCGATGCTTGGCTCCGCTGAGGAACAGCATCCGTTCGGTCAGCGTGGTTTTGCCCGCATCGATGTGCGCAATGATGCCGATGTTGCGAATCTGTTCAAGTTTGCGGGCCATGAATTGGATTCCAGGCAAAACGGAGGCGCGGACAGTGACAGTGAAAGCGTAGACGTAAAATCGGGGCTGACCCGGAAACGGAATCAAAAACAGACGCGAACAGGGGCGACCTGCCCTTTCTGAAAACGCCGTCGAACCGTTGCCGGGGAGAAAGTCTACCGTTTTTCGCCAGAGTTTTGCAGGCGACACCCGGGGTGTGCCGCAGGTTCACCGCGACCCGGGGATCGGGCAGGATTTTGGGGGCAGACGCCGGGATCGTGGGGGCCGACCGGAGGCTCGAACCCGCGTCCAAAACGAGGATTACAGGTTCAGGTTCCCAGCGGTGAACTAGTTCCTCGGGGTTGTCGCCCGCAAAATTTCAACCGCCTTGAGCCAGGTTGGGTCGCTTCCGGCCACGTGTTCTACCGAGACATCGGGGGGTACACCGGATTGTTCGATCGGCGCGCCGTCAGGCAACATCGAGATCCAGCGGGAATACCAGACATCCACGCCGTTGGGCAGTGGAACCGGTTGCGGATTGCCGCTGGCCCCGCGGGTAGGCTGGCCTACCAGCGTGCAACCGGGGAGCGCTTTCATCATCATCGCCATGCCTTCGCCACTGCTGACTGTTCCCGGTCCGATCAGGCAGACCACCGGGCCGGAAAATGATTCCTTACCGGTTGGGTGGAGGACTCGCGGCGAGTTCTCCACGAAATCACCAGGCAGGTCGCCGTTTCGGAACTTTTGTCTGGCATAGACGACTTCCTGGTCGGTAAACATACCTGCAATGGCCGCGGCGGCCGGTTCGGCTCCCCCACCGTTGGCCCGCAAATCAATCACAAAGCCGGGTGCATCGAGGTGCTGGCCGATCCCGGCAACCATTGCCGAAAGGTGTTCGCTGGAAATCCCGGCCAACGATTCGACGCGTATGTAAACGAATCCGTCCGGCCCATGTCCAACGATTCCGAGGTTGCCGATTCTTTCGACCGACTTCAGCTCTTTGTCGACGAACCTCATGTCGTAGTTGGGTTTTGCAACAGAACAAAAGCTGGGGATTCTTTGTCCGTCCAAATCAATCCAGATATGCAAATCCTGAAATTCCCCCAACATTTCTCCTGTCACTTTGGCGAATTTTTTTGGATCGTCAGCCGCCAGGGCCTTGTCGCGATATCGCTGGGTCAGTTCGGCCCAGTCGACCTTTTTCAATTCCAGAAAACTGTAGTGGCGTGCCATGTCCGCGACGAGAATGTCGAAACTGTCTTTTGGTTTCAGCGACTCGATGGACAGGTCGCGAACGGTCAAAGTTCCTGTTTTGGACAGAAAGATCATGATTTCGGCAGTCGCAGCGTTGGCCGGCATTCTAAACGTCTGCGAATGATCCTGAATGGATTCCGAGCCGACTGGCCAGACTTGTGGCGGGAGTTTGTTTCCGCGCGAGTCCTTGAAGAACAGGCCGACAAAGCAGTTGTCGTATTGGTTGCCTTCGCGCTTGATGCCCGCTGCACCCGCTGAATACCTCATTCGCAGCGTCTGACCCGCCTGGATATTCACGGACTGGCTGACCGCCTGCCAGGCTTTGGTGTTCGCGTCGCCGGAAAGTTCCAGCGACGGTCCGGCGCCCTGCCGAACAGTCGATCTGGGAGAGTCAGCACCATTGGTCGCGCCTGTCAGCACGGTCCAGCCCACAGGCTGTTCGTCGTGCCATTCACTGAAAGCCCCATTTTTCAACCCGATGGAATCGTCCTGCTGAAACGGAAACCCTGCACAGGGCAAGGCGGTGCAGTTTGTAACGGCTGACGACAACAGAAGGCAAAAAGGTAGCAACGACTGGTTCATGGCACGGTGACTGGGCGGTTGAATTATGAAAAATTGGCCAGCATTCAGAATAACATTTCATCGTGAATATGGGCAATTCCGAACCGCGGAACAATGTCGAACCCCGGTTTGTTCCGGAATCTTTTTTGCTGCTGGCCTTCCCAGATTTGGACTCGACGGCCTGCAGTGCGCTGATCTGCAGTTGCACTTCTGGCAAAGGCTTTGGACGATTGCGACACAGCACTTCGGCGGTGACCTCGTCGCCCTCTTCCAGCTTCCTTTCCCAAATCGACAGCAGTTCATCTTGCATTGCCAATTTACCCGTGCCCAAATACGGCTGTTCCGCTCATCCTGTCTCCCGATCTCATGATCGACAGGCAGAACCATGTCCGGCCACAATTGCCGGAATTTTCGGGCGATTGTTTTTTGCGAAGCCATTTGATCAAGGATTGCCCACCAACGAGATCGAAGGCAAGAAGAAATTTGGCCGGAACAGACGGGGGCATTCGATTGATAATACGCGGTCCAGGAATCTTCGAATCGAACCCAGTCGCAGGTCAGGCATCCTGGCTGACAGTGCGAGCCAATCGATTCGACGGTCCATCTCCGGTCTGCCGGACAGGCAAGTCCGATGACAGTCAGGATGCCTGTCCTACGTCTTTAATCTTTGCGGAAGAACCCCACATGAAGAACCAGGACCGAAACGATCCCGGACAAAAGCTGGTCAACAACCTGTCGGTTCGCGACGCTCAACACCTGTTCCGGATCGAGGGCGGGGCGATGACGCGGTCAGATGCCGTCTTTCAACTGATTTCGACTTGCGCCGTGTCGGGGTTGCTGGCGCGGGCGATCCTGCTGGGACAAGTCACCGTCTGGCATTTGTTTTTGCCGATGCTCGCCGACTATTTTGTTTATCTCATCGCACTTCCCGCAATTCAGCTGTTCGTACGACATCCCGAACTGAAGAAAGTGTCCTGGCAATGCCTGCGGATCATTGTGATCGAAACAGGTCTGGTGGTTGTCGCGGGCCTGGTTTGGCCGCAAGTGACCGGCAGGGGCCTGACTGAACAGTGGAGCGAAGGCTGGACTGTCGCACGGCACTGGATTGTGGGGGCCGGAATGCATTGGCCCATTCTGCTGGCGGCAGTCTATTCGGCGATCAATGTGAAACGGAATGTCGACAAGTTGGTAGAGTTCGGACCTCCGTTCGTTGGGCCAGGCATGGGTTGTGCGATGCGGATCCTGGTCTTCTTTTTTGCCGGAGTTGCTTTGCCGGTTTTCGGAATGATCTTCGCCGGAGTGTTGCAGGAAGTCTCTCCCGGCCTGAAAATCCGTCCGGATTCCATTCCGGTCGTATGGGTGGTTTGGTCGTTGTTGCTGATCTCCGAAATATGCACACTGTGGATGCGCTGGGACATCCAGCGACGCCTCCGGAAGGCGGGCAAGTTGCCACAAGCCTGACAGACAGGTCAGGCATCCTGCCTGACACAACACTCCTGACGCGAGCGGGTTCCGGATGCCCAGCCATCTCCGATCCGGACTATTTTGCCAATTTTGTTTCCACCAGAAACAGCTCATCGTCACGAACCGCCAGGTAATAGCAATTGCCAGCCTCGTCGAATCGGGCGCCAATTCTCTCCACCATTACGATCTGGTCGTACATTTCGCCCGCTTTTCCATCGATCATCAGCGAGTCACCTTGTTCTCCCGTGGTGACCACCGCGAGATGCTGGCCGTCGGGGCTGATTACCGGTGCACCTGCAAAATCCTCGAACGAAAATCTTTCGACACCATCGACACAGGCACGCCACTGCTTCGTCTCGTCGTAGGCAAGCCACATCAGGGCATTGGAATTGGGCATCAGCTGCGGAGTCCCAATCAGCTCGTGGGTTGCCTTCAGGACGCCATTGACGACCAGTGAGTTGACTTCGCCCTGTCTGGCCGTGTACGCCACAACGCTGCCATCCGGGCTGACAACAGGAATAAAGACTTCGTCAAAATCAGCGTGTTGGTCGCCATTCACCACCATGAACTGCCGGCCACCAAGCTCAGCGTAGTAAGCGGATGTCTGTCCGTTGTCGCTGTAGTCCGGATATGAGACCATGGCATACTGCCGGGACTCAACACCGTCGATGACGACGACCGGAGATTCGCCTTTCATCGCGACATACGAAAACCGGCTGCTGTCCCTGCTGAACATCGGCACGCTGACTTCGGCATAACCCGGGCCTGGTTTTCCATCAAGGTAGAGGAACTCCTGAGCATTCAGTTTTGTTGCCCATGCTACACGTTTGCCGTTCGGGCTGAGGGTCAAAGAGTTCTCCAGAACGCGTCCCTGGTCGAACTGGTTGTGCTCGCGAACAATTTTGCCGTCCACCACCAGGCCCAAACGGACCGGACTTGTTTCGGCAAAAAAGGCAACGTGTTGGCCATCTTCGGAAACCGCTACATGCCCCGGGTCGATGTCGGCAAACCGTTCGCCGATTTGTTTACCATTCCAGAAAAACGCGTCTTCCCGCTCTGAAACTGCCGCGACATAGCCGATGCCATTGTGCGGACCACGACAGAAACGGTTTTGCCATGCGGCAAAACGGTAGCCCGTCTCGGTGACTTCTTTGGCCGGATCGACCGGGCGAATCAAAACGCTTGTGCCATCCTCGTGTTCAAGACCAAAAATTACCTGCGAACTGTCAGCGCTGAACACGATTTCGTCGGCCAGCTTTTCATGGGGCTTTCCGGGAACACCATCGACGACGAGGTAGTACCAGAGTTTTCCGTATTCATCGCGGTCCGCAACAAAGGCATGATGCTGACTGTCGGGACTGAAAACCAATTCGGAATAAATCGAATTCCACCCTCCCATTTCTGATCCATCGACAGCAATGGTCGCTCCTTTTTCGGTCCAGCGACGACAGGCAAAACGACGTCCGTTCGGACTCATCCACCAG
This sequence comes from Pirellulaceae bacterium, assembly GCA_041752775.1. Lineage (GTDB taxonomy): Bacteria > Planctomycetota > Planctomycetia > Pirellulales > Pirellulaceae > BJ22. The sequence continues at coordinate 9,581 of JBGSVU010000322.1, forward strand.
TCGGGTTTCCAGCCTTCCTCAATTTCCCATTTCAGGTTTGCCACCGATCCCAGGCTGGTTTCTCCGGGACGCGCATTGGCCTGACTCGGCTTTTTGATTTCTGCCGGAGCGACAGCAAGGCCAGCCGGTTCTGGAACAGGCGCCGCGCCTTCGATGGCCAGCCGATAACCTGACTCACAGGAAATGGAAATGTCGGCTTCGTCGAATCCCGTATCATCCATCTCGATCTCCAGCGCCAGACCGTTTCGAGTCAATTCATACTCGGATGACATGGAATCCTGATCGACAACATTTACCGTCCAGCCGGACATGCGAAATTTGGCCAACCAGTCGTTTACAACCGCTGCGCCCTTTCCACCTGGCAATACAAAGTCGATGGAATTTGGCTTCTGGGAGTCGACTGTGGCGACATCGATCGGCGGAATCACAATGGTCCGACTGTTCGCCTGAATCGCATGGAGGGTCGATGAAAAAACGCCAAGGCTGAAAAACATCCAGCTCAAGAATCGAATTGCTTCACGTCGCATGGATTGGCCCCTTGCCGGAAATAACACTGTCAACGAATACGGAATCGCTTTACTTTACCTATCGCAACAGGCAGGAATCGGCGGCCAATTCTCAGGAAAAATAGGGGAACATCCGTAGGTCAGGCATCCTGCCTGACTCAATGGATTCCCGAAACGAGAACTGAACTGTTCGGCAAAGCCGCAGATATGGTGACCTTTGAAGACCGAGTGTGTCAGGCAGGATGCCTGAACTGCGGATACCTGACTTTCATCAACGGGTAGTGTCGCTCATGTGCTCGTGTTCAAACCGGGACGCGGCCCGGGACCAGGTTGGTGGACCAACTCGACCGTTGTGCAAAACCGTTTCCGATCCGTCGGGTCGGATGTAGTGAATCGAGTAGGATGTCAGACGCCGCCGTCTGCCCCAACTCCAGGCTTTCGGATCCCTGTGCCGAACGCGAGTTACTATCCGGTTGCCATCTGTCAACGACCAGCTTCTGGCAATGGGAATGACCGGTCCGCGGACGACGAAACGGTCCGGATGAATCTCGATTCTGTGAATGGCAAGAGCCCAAAGACCGAAAGCCAGGAAGCCGGCCGCTGCCGCCAAAATACCCAGACGGTGCCACGTTTCTTCAAAGTTTCCAAAAAACGCAGCTACAGTGATAATCGTGGAGCCAATCAGAACGACGCACAAACCCCTTGCCCCAAGACTGAAAACGAAATCCGGCTGGCCCCGTTCGCCCTGGCTCACCACAGGACACCATCCGAAACCCACAATCCAGAAGACAAGCGCACCCAACAGGAATCCAGCAGCGTAAACCAGCGAGATTGACGTTCGATATGGCAAACCAAACAACTCGTTGCCTTTGCGACTGGGCCTGCCAAAAGTTTGTCCCACCAATTTCCTGAGACCTGGATTCAGCGGTTTGCGTCTCACGGGGTTTCTCATCATTCAGGCCCTTGCTGTTTCTGACTGACGCCAGTTACCGACACAGGTTTCCGTATGCGATTCAGTCAGAAACCTGATCCCGGACTTTCTCCCAAAAGGTCTCCCAAGCCACCCGCTCGGAAGTTGGCATGGCCTGCAAGGCGCCCGCATCGCGAACCGATGCCAGCTCGTTGTCCTCCAGCCATTCCCGCAGAGCGATGTTCATCTCCGCGCCTTCTTCTGACAGCTCTTCCATTGCCTGCTCCAGCCATTGCCGGCATTGCTCACGCCACTGGGCGCTTTCCGGTTCCGTCAGCCCCTCCGTGTCAACTCCTTCGTCAGCGGCCGCCAGCGCTGCAGCCCTTGCCGCGAGATACCATGCCCGACCAGGCCATACCGGGTCTGTGGCAAACACGTCCTGGAAAACTTGCGCCGAACGGAAGTACATTCTCCGCTGGTAACAGTAAGCAGCCAAATCCCCATGTTCCACGGAGTTCTCCGGCTTTTGCGTCCCCGCCAGAATCGCTTCCATACGGGGGCCGGTTTCCACCATGCCCTCGCATTGGGACGCATCGCGCTCGATACCCTGACGAAGTGACTCATCTGAGAGGTCCGCGGCCCGCCGAAAACAGTCCACCGCCTCGGCAAATCGGGCACAGTCCCGCAGGGCTCTCGCCCGGCTGAGCCAGACGCCGCGCATGGACTGTTTCGCGAGTTCATTTTCAGGGTGCTGGTCGAGAACGGTTTGCAGTTCAGTTGCGGCCCGGTCGCACCATTCAAGGGCGCTGGCAGGGTCACGTTTCTGCAAATTGACCCCATAGTTGAGAGCCGCCCCTGCAAGGAGAATCCGGAACGCGGGATTGGCCGGACCTTCCCGGCAGAGTTGTTCGCCCACCGCGATCGCTTCACGCAGATAGCCGGCAGCACGGGCCTGATCCCGTGGCGCGTCGAGATCTGCAGCAAAATTGATCAGTGTTTTCGCGAGTCCCGAGCGGAGATCGGGCTGGTCCGGATGCCGTTTTACCAGCCCGCGCCAGATGTCCAGCGCGGCAGCATAATTCTCAAGGCCTTCGTCAAGCCGTCCAGATTCCACGCAGGTGGTAGCAAGAGTATTCAGGCAATTGGCGACGTCCTCCTGGTAACTGTATTGGCCCGGGAAGCGCGCAGCGAGGTCTTCGCTGATCTCCGCAGACTTTCGAAGCTCTTCGCAGGCCGCGTCGAGTTCCCCGGTTCCCCGCTTCAATACCCCGCGGTTCTGATACAGCCCGGCGACGATATGCAACCAAAGTGCATCATCCGGGGCTTCGGACAACAAACCTTCTGCCAGTGCCATGGCGCGCGGCAAATCCTGTTCGGCCATGTCGTACCGGCCGGCATCGATGTGCAGAATCGCACGAGTCCGGTAGGCGAGCGACAGAAACTGCCGAAGTGTGCCATCGCTGTTGCCCTGGTCCACCAGCCCCTGCTGAATTTCGATGGCGCGTGTAACCTCAGCTGCCGCCTCATCCCGCCTGCCAAGGTCACCCAGAACATGCGACAGGTTGACCCGCGTGCCCGCGACCATGTTGAGAACGAGCGGGTTTTCAGGCTTTCCTGCAAGCACGGGTTGGATCGCAGTCAGCGAAGCCAGGTATTGTTCGAGGGCCCCGGCCGGATCGCCCGTCTGTCGCAACAGCAGGCCATGGTTCTCTCTGCAGTTGGCCTCGGCAACGCGAACTTCGTCTGTTTCGCGGAACGGTTGCGGCAACTGCCTGAAGACATCCAGCGCTGCAAGGTAGCCCTCCCGGGCCGCTGCAGTGTTGCCGCTTTCTCGCTCGATGCTGGCAAGCCGGTGATGGGCCTCCGCGCGTGCGAAATCGACCTTCGGGTCGCCCGGTTGCTGGGCCAGCAGGGCCTCATAAAAAGGCCTCGCCGAGGCCAGCAGTTCAACTTGCAGATCCGTAAAATCCGTCTGGTTCAGCCGCGGGTGGTCGGTCACCTTGACCAGAAACTGATTGACTGCGGAGCGGGCTGTTTCGAAATTGGTCTCGGCCCGAATGCGGGCCGTCTCGGCCAGCACGTTGGCTTCTTCCAGTTTGTTGTTCGATTTCAGCAGATCGTCGTTCGCGTTTCCCAGCCGTCTGTTAAAACTGGCCATCCAGTTCGACGCGAGAACGGCAAACAGGGTCACCAAACCCATCGCCACCGCCGAACCCACCGCGGTGCGCGGATGTTTCCGCAACCAGCGCTGAACCCGCACCGGCCAGATGTCGCGCAGGCAATCGACTGGCTCGCCAGCCAGATAACGCTGAATTTCCGTGGCAAGTGCCAGAGGTGATGGATAGCGCAAGACAGGTGCGACACTGGTCGCCTTTCGACAGACCGCGGCCAAAGGGCGCGGAACGGACGGACCAAAATTCAATAGACTTGTAGACGTCTGCCCCAGTCTCGCAAGGTGCCCGGACATATCCTCGGCTTTAAGTGGAAGTCGGCCTGTCAAAATAAAATACAGGGTTGCCCCCAGCGAGAACACATCAGAGCGGGCGTCTACCTTGTCCGCCTGGCCCAGCAACTGCTCGGGACTTGCATAGGCGGGAGTGCCCAGCACTTCGCCGGTGCGAGTCACTCCGCTGCGCAACGGTTCCCTGCCAGCGGCATCCGGCGCCAGTTCCGGCTCGACTTCACCCTGGACTTTGGCCAACCCCCAGTCGAGCAACAGCGTTTCTTCAAAGGGACCGAGGATGACATTGCCCGGTTTGATGTCGCGATGAATCACTCCCTGGTCGTGGGCGTAACCGACGGTATTGCACAGTGAGACAAACCGCTGGAGCAGTTGGCGAAACTCAAGCGAACGGTAAACAGATTCCAAAGTCCTGTCG
>JBGSVU010000323.1:0-4017 GCA_041752775.1 Pirellulaceae bacterium
CCAGACCAGAGTCAAATAAATTTCGTTCATATTTACCTGTCAGCCTGTCAAGGCTGTGTTTTGTCCAGTTCCTTTGATCCTGCAAAAAAAGACTGGACCCCGGGCAGCGGCGACTAACCGCGCCCCCCAAAAAAAGGCAGAGAAATTTCAGGCCGCGCAGAACCCCAGCGGCCATCGTCAGCTGACAAATGCCAGCAAACGAAACTCCCGGCAGAAAAACCAGCCAATTATCCTAAAATTTCGGGCTTCTACTCACAAGGCCGATTGCCCCGTTTGCCCGCGCGGTGCCAAACACCCGCGCCACCCAGTTTTCCGGTTATGCAAAAATTTCCCGGGAAATCAGCCAGCAGTTCTGCCCCAAGCCTGAACCCTGCCCCCTCCGGACACGAAAACCCACCCTTCGATTCAAATCACTGGTTTTTAGGCTGAAATTCAACATTCCAGTCAGCCCGGAACGCGATTACCGCAGCCCGGGACAACCCACCCCAAAGCTGGAATGCTCGCTGTCGTCCGAAACTGCTGCCGTCCGACGCCGGTCGTTGGCGGACATAAAAAAACAGGAAAAAATTTTAACCAGGGCGCGACGATTCAGTCCGCTTCAATCCGCCGTTCCTCGCGCGGCAGCGTCCGTCAGCGACGTTACCTCAGTCGATCCCCTGCCCCACCCGGACATCCGCTCGGCATAAAAATCCAGAAAGGCGTCATTTGCAATTGCCTCCCGCGCTTGATGCATCAAACGCTGGTAGTAGGCCAGGTTGTGCAGGGACAACAGACTCGGACCCAGCATCTCTCCCGCCATGAACAAATGCCGCAAATAGGCCCGGCTGAGGTGCGACCATGGCGTAAACACATCGGCCTGAACCGGCAGGGGATCAGTGCGATACTGGCTGTTCCGCAACTTGACCGGCCCCTCGTCAGTGAAAGCCCAGGCGTTGCGTCCATTGCGCGTGGGCATCACACAGTCAAACATGTCGATGCCACGCCGAATCGATTCCAGCAAATCCTCCGGCCGGCCAACTCCCATCAGATAACGCGGCCTGTCCGTGGGCAGCTCCGGCGCCGTGACGTCGATCGTGGCGTACATCTCTTCCGGCTTTTCTCCAACGCTCAAACCCCCGATCGCGTATCCGGGAAAGTCGAGCGGGACGAGTTGGGCGGCGTTTTTTTTTCTAAGCCCGGGATCCAGCCCCCCCTGCACAATCGCGAACTGGATCTGGTCGGTCCGCTGATGAGCCCGCTGTGAGCGTTCTGCCCAGCGCACCGTTCGCTCCGCTGCGTCCTCGACCACGCTGCGGCTGGCCGGCAGTTGAACCACATGGTCCAGCACCATCGCAATGTCGGCACCGAGCTGCTCCTGAATCCGCACGCTGTCTTCGGGTGACAACTGCAGCGTGCGACCGTCGATGTGCGAATTGAAGGTTGCGCCTGCTTCTGTAATTTTCACGCGGCTGGCCAGACTGAACAACTGAAACCCGCCGCTGTCGGTCAGCATCGGGCCGTTCCACCCGGTGAATTTTTGCAGTCCCCCCAATTGTTCGACTACATCCGCTCCAGGCCGGAGGGCGAGGTGGTATGTGTTGCCCAGAACAATCTGCGCACCAGTCGATGCGACCAGATCAAATGTGACACCCTTGACCGTCCCCGCCGTGCCCACCGGCATGAACGTGGGCAGATCGATCACGCCCCGCGGGGTACGCAGCCGTCCCAGTCTGGCGCCACAGCGCCGGTCGACATGCACCAACTCAAAATGAAACAGCGAGTTGTGCATTCGTCCTCCAGCATCCGGCCGCATCCTTCACCGACCGCTGCCCGGCGGAAAATCTCTGCCCCCCGGGCTCCGGGGGCAACTCCTTCACACGGAAACGGCAGGCCCAAGTTACTCGCCGCGCAGTTTCAGTCCGGCCTGGGCCAGTTTTTCGCGAACCTCGGTCAAACTGGTCACTCCAAAGTTTTTGCATTCCAGCAAATCATCCTGGGACTTTCGCACCAGTTCGCCAACGGTTGTCAGCCCCAGGCGGGTCATGCATTTCCGGGCGCGAACGGAAAGGTTCAGATCGCCAATCGGACGTTCCATCAGGGCCTGTTCATCGGGCGACAGGCTGGAGGTGTCAACCGGTTCCGGTTCGGCAACCCCGGCGGCGGCAAACTGGCCGATCGCCAGCCCCCGATTGGCCAGAACCTCGCGGATTTCCGTCAGCGAAGTCTCTCCAAAATTCTTGCTGGCCAACAACTCGGCTTCTGTTGTCCGGGTCAGGTCACCAATGGTCATGATACCCATCTTCTGCAGACAGTTGCGGCTGCGGACTGACAGTTCAAACTGGGCGATCGGCACATTCATGATGGTCTGCATGCGGCGCTGGGTCCGCTCAGCAGCTTCGTCCCAGCGTTCACCACCGTCGAGACTCTCGATCGCATCCTGCCGATACAGTCGGGCGCGTCCATGGGCCGGGAACGATTCCAGAATCCGGTCGTAACAGCGCACGGCCCGCTGGTACTGGCCATGGTCTTCGTACAGCAATCCCAGGTTCAGCAACGCGCCGACATTGGAAGGAAACACGGAGGTCGACCGCTGATAGAGCTCCATGGCCTTGTCGTCATTGCCCCGCCGGTCGTTCTCCAGTCCCAGTCCAAACAGGGCGCCCGCATGTTTGTCGTCCAGCTCAACCGCACGCGAATAGAGCGCAACCACTTCGTCCTGGTTTGTGCCCAGAACGGCAATGGTGGCCGCCCGCTGGTACAGGTATTCGGCAGTCTGTTCAATCGGGCCAAACAGATTGTCGAGGATCTCCATCGAACCCGTGAGGTCACCCTTCATCCGTTTGGCTTCGGCGATCGCGACACTGCACTCGTCTCCGTTGAAGCCTGATTTACGGGCCGAATCAAAACACTCAATGGCCCGGTCGTAGGCTTCCAGTGCAACGTGCGCCTTGCCCTGATAGAAGAAAGCCAGGGCACCGCCATCGGCGTTGGCCAAAGTTTCCGCAGCGGCCCGATAACGTCCCAGCAGGTACTGGCAGACCCCGAGGCGAACCGAAGATGCGGGAGTTCGGCCCGACTGTATTTCCAGCTCAGCAGTCAGATCGCGCAGCACGGGGAATTGCGAATAATCGTTGCAAATCGTTCGCGCGATGGTCTTGACGTCCGAAGGCCCAAACGAACTGTTGGCAGAAATGAATTCCTTGAGCGAAAATTGCGCAGCTTCGACCATTAACATGTTTCCTGAAAACGAAAATTAACCTGACCCGGCAATTATCCAGAAAATTCCGTTTTGATCAATGACGACACGGCTTTTTCCCCGTCCAGGCCCCGCAAACCGCCCCAAAAGGCCGAAAAAGGGGTCGAGGCCGAAAAGGGGAGCAGGAACTCCAGACAGCTTCGGGCCCCAGCTCGCACTTTTCTTTCCTTCCCCTTTTTTTCGCAGAAACCAACGGCCCGATCCGGCGTTAACGACAGGATCAGGGGCAAATAGGTCAAGGTGTTATCATTTCCTGCTCTCCGTCGCATTGACCCGCCATTCAGCAAGCCCCACATTGGCTGCGGTCGCCGCACTCCTGGGACCGTCAACGTGTTCGACAGGCGTGAGCAGTGCTCCCGATTGCCAATTGCCGATGAAATCACGCTGTCGAGCCACGAAGTCGCTCATATTGATGATTTCGACAATCTCTTCCTTTCCGTAGGCCTCCAGCGACTTGCCCCGAAGACCGATCTGGATTGCCTTACGTTCGCACTTGCCGCCGCGGGGATCATGGTCTGGGTCCCACTGGAGCCTCACATCGGAATGGGCCACTGCAGACTTCCATGCGTCGTGGCTCTCATACATTTCTGGAACGAATGACGAAGGCACGGCCTGCTCCAACAGCGAATCGAAGAAGGCCCGCCGAAGGCGAATTCCCAGAACAACTTCCTGTCCCTGAGACTGCCCCCAATCACTGCGATACATCATCCACAGAAAGTTCGGCTTGCTCCAGCTCATGCGGCTGTGGCTGAACTCGCCGCCGAAATGACCATGGGTGACAG
>JBGSVU010000324.1:0-3980 GCA_041752775.1 Pirellulaceae bacterium
AGGGTACCGCCAGCTGACCAGAACAAACACCAGTGCGGCAATCGCTGTAATCGAAAGCGTGGCGGGCAGTCGAATTCCATGTCCCGCAATCCAGCCTTCCAGCATCCACTCGGACCATCCCATCGTCTGGTGCCAGCCCCACAGTCCGATCCCGGTGGTCATGGACGCGATGGCTGCCAGTGCACCAGGTCTGGCAAACCACAGTCCGCCCAACAGCGGAACGAGCATTCCGACCAGTGTCATCGAATAGGCGGATTCCAGCAGCCCGAATGCGCTCTCGCCCACAAACGCCAGCACCAGGCTGGAAATCGCCACCAGTCCAACGCACAGCCGGTTGATAAAAATCGTTCCATAATGCTGCCGAAACCTTTCCGGGCACAGATTTTGGGCGATCACGCCGGACGGCGCCAGCAGCGCACTGTCGATCGTCGAAAGAACTGCCGAGACAACCGCCAACACAAACAGCACCAGCAGTGGACCACTGAGAAATTTTCCGGCAAACCCCATCAACACCCGGTCGACGCCCGGCAATACGGTAGCCGCCAACAGGCCCAGCGTGACAGGAACCAGCCCGAACATCCAGTATCCCAGTCCCGCCGCAAAACAGGCCGCCTGAGCAGCACCCGGGCTGCGGGCGCATAACATGCGCTGAGTCAATTCCTGGGCCGGCAGATTTCCCAGCGCACCGATCGCCAAGGCATCCAGCGACAACATCAATGTCGCAAAATCGGCCTGTTGAGGAACCGCGTTGACCCACGCAGCGCCAGTTGCGACCATCCCGACATCCTGGACAGCAACGATCGCCAGCACGACGAGACCCAGCACAATGATCACCAGTTGCACGGCGTCAGTCAGCACCACAGCCCGCATTCCGCCCAGCAGCGTATAACCGGAACCCGTCAACATTACCAGGGGAATCCCCCAGGCTACCGGAATGTGAAACAGGATTTCCAGAACCTGTGCCAGCGCAACGAATTGGGTAGCAATCCATCCGAAATAACTCGGAACCAGAATCACGGCCGAAATTTTCTCGGCGGCGAATCCGTATCTCTGCGAAAAAAAATCACTCATCGTGATGATCTTCATCATCCACAGCGGACGGGCCAGCCACCATCCGGCCAGCATCAGACACAACCCGGCACCGACCGGATCGACCAGTGCTGGCGAAAAACCCTCTGCTGAAATTTCGTCGGTTACCGTCAGCAGCGTCCCCGCTCCGAACCAGGTCGCCAGCAGCGTCATGGTCGCGAGGGAAAAAGGCAACCGGCGTCCGGCCAGCAGAAACTCCTCCGCACTGTCGGCCTGCTTCTCACCCGACAGGCCAATGCAGAACATCGCGACGAAATAGATCACCAGCGCGACGGCCAGCACGACAGTCCAGAATTCGTTGAGTATCAATTCAGCCAGCCAGGATTATTCACGTATTGGGTCAAAATGGCCCTAACCGGCAAGATCTGGGTCAAAGTCTGGCCTTGCGTTGCAAACTCAATTTCCCAAACTGGGTAAACAGCCTTGAGAGTTCAAGACTTGCACTATTGTTGCAGCGACAGGTTCGTTCAATCTGTCAGAACCCCGGCGTTTGATCCGGGCCGTTCGCTCGCGAGCTGACATGCAAACAGGGCAGTAAACTTGAACCAGGTGTCTTTGCGGGCAGCTTCACGCAGACCGTGCAGTTCGCTGGAATTGCGTTTGACCCGACCCCAGTATCCGGAGCAAGTCGCAAAGTAACAAATCGAGTCAAAGGTCGCTACCCCTTGCCTTACTTGCGTTTTTTATCAAACCAGAATCAACAGGCACAGGTCTAGGAATTCCGCCAATTGATACTGTCCGTTCCCCCTCCGCCAAACAACCGGTCGAAACCTACGGTTCCCCACAGCCTGTCATTTGCGCTGCCGCCATACAAGTGGTTCCATCCCAATCCTCCGTCGAGATAGTCGGCGTCCGCCAGGCCAAACAGCCAGTCGTTCCCCTCGCCTCCAAAAATATGGTCGGCATTTCGTCCCCCGAACAGAGAATCGCTGCCGCCTTCGCCATAGAGCCAGTTAATGCCGCCGCCACCAAAAACGTTGTCATTCCCGTCGCCGCCAAACACTACGGCATGCGTTCTGACATTTTGATGGAAATCAATCCTGTCATTGCCCGCAGAGCCGTTGACAACGACGCTCCACAAACCGGAAATGGCGAATCGCCCAACTAACTGACCGTGATTTCGCACGATTACTTCCGGGCCGGAACGCGAGACAAAGATTCTGTCGTTGTAAGTCGTACCCATGATGTACAAAGAATTGTCGTTAACATGAGCGACCACTTCGGCCTGGCTTTGCATCATTGTGCTGGCCACCAAATTGCCGATTTTTCGCCCTGCTTTCAGTGCTTCTACATTGTCAAAGTTAAAATGGATTCCGCCAAAAATCCGGCTGAAACCCGCTTCCCTTGCCGCCTGATCCAGACTGTCATAATACCGGGTTATGACCCCAGGAAATTCCGAAACCAGTTTGAAATTCAGGCTGTCGGTTCCAAAGAAACCAGTCAAAGCAGCTGAGGCAGCTCCGCTGAACGTGCTGTGGCCAGAAGTATACGTCGGAAAATTCGGCGTCGTCAGCAAAGGAGTCCAACTCGCATCCTTTTGCGTTGCAGCGTTGCTGTCCCCATCCCCATTTCGAATGGCCGTGACCGGCCGCCAATAGTCGAACTCGTACTTGCCGTCCCAGGCGCAGATCGCTGCATCAGCCAGCGAGACATTCAGCATGGCAAACATCCGCGCGTTCTCATAGAGGCTGTTACCCTGGGAAACTGCCAAGTCCTGGGCAATCATGTTCCACTGGCCAGGCGGCGTCGCGGTGCCGGGACCACCAGCCCAGATTCTTGCCACCTGAGTTTGCGCTGCGGTTCTCACTGTGCTGTTTACGGCTCCCCAATCCTTGACCATGTTGTAATCAACCGCATAGCGATTGCTTCCCAGGTCGGGCGGACTAATCGGTCGAAACTGGCTGCCACTGGACATGACCCAGGTTTCAACTTGCCCCCATTGCGGCAGCGCCGGTGGAAGAAAACCGGGTGCAGTAGGAACCCAGTCGCCGGGATTGGTTCCCGAAGTGTAACCGATGACAGCATCCCACCCGTCATGGGCGCGCATCGCCAGGATCGCGTTGGCTGCAGCCCGACCAGCCACGACTCCCTGGGTTTCGCGAATACCGTCCGGAATCGAATCCAATACCGAAATGTGCTTCGCCCAAAAAGCCGGTCGCATGGATGGAAACAGATTTGCCAAAGTCCGCTCTGCCGCTGCCGAAATGGCCGCCTCGACGGATGCCTTGGGGTGAACCGCAACCAGCATCGCATATGGCTTGAATTCATTGGCAATTGAATTTACCGCGTCAAATATTGCCGTGTGAACGATCGCCATTGCCCGCGATGCCACTGGAGGTGGAGTGTTGCTCATGCGAATCGCATCCAGCAACTGCTCGTTCCATTGCAACACCAGGTCCCCCGCCAGCAACTGTCGTGTTTCCAGAACTTCATAGTCCGTGGCCTTACGGCGCGAAACATCCTTCCGCCTGGCCGCTCGCGCTGGAAAGCACCTTCCTGGTAAGTCCACGTTTGATTTGCCCGCAGCTTGACTAAAACCCAGCTTCATTGCAGCGCGATGGATGAAATTCATGATGTCAATCTCCTGAGTAATCAACACACACCTGATCGGCAATTTTCAGGAAAACGGAACCTGCTTTCCTTGTCCGGCAAAATCTCTCCCGAGTTACACCCGGCCCCCAATTTGATCCGTGCTACTTGGCCCGTCAATCATCCAACCGCCAATTTTGCAAGAATTCCCATTTCCCCACCTCCAATTGGTGCTGCCTCTCAAATTGGTGCCATCCACAAATTGAGCAGTTTGGCAGAAATTTAGATGGACTGAGAATATCGGATTCCATGAGCGGTGCCCCAATCGTGCCCCAATCGCTGCTGCCCCAATCGCTGCTGCC
>JBGSVU010000325.1:0-3262 GCA_041752775.1 Pirellulaceae bacterium
TGCCCCATCGCGTTCAGCTCGCGATCGGCAATGCCGACGTCAGCCTGAAAATCACTTCGCCTTCGGGCGAGGAAATCCGGTTGCCGACCGAACAGGACCCCCAAAAGGCCGGACGGTATGCGACGTCGTTCGTCGCCCGCGAAAGTGGGGCTTATCGGGTCACCGCCGAAGTCAAAACGCCGGAAGGTGATTTGATCGAACAGCGGGAATCAGGCTGGGTTTCCGAACCCGCTGCGGAGGAATTCGTGAATCTGCAACCCAACCGCGAGTTGCTCACTCGGCTCGCCGAACGAACCGGCGGCGAAGTGATCGACATGAAGGAACTGGAAGCGTTTGCCAGTTCCTTCGAAAACCGTGCCGTGCCGGTGTCGGAAACGCAAACAAAACCCTGGTGGCATCGCTGGTGGATTTTTGCTGCGGCCATCTGTTTGCTGGTGGTGGAATGGGGCACACGACGAATGGTGGGGCTGGCATGATCGGTGTAAATTTCAAAACGCTTACAAAACTTTCAGCCGCTCCAGACTCCAATAGTCGCATCGTAGGGACCAGGGCGTCGTCCCCCTCAGCTTCCGTCCGGATTCATTCCGGCGGAGCGACAACTGGCGGCTACCCTGAAGGCCGAACCTTCCAATTTTCTGGCTCTCCGTCCGGTTTATCCGGGCGGAAGCAGCGTATCTCCGCGGCCTCGTATGGCGATCTCCGGATGATGGCCTTTTTCCCAGCGATGGCTTCTTTCCGGTTGAAGGCCCCTTTCCGGCCAATGATGTGGTACTGGATCTGTGTCATTGCATGCCTGTCTGTCCCCGTTTACGCACTTCAAGACGAACCGGTGGCGGACCAGCAGGTCATTGTCGTGGTCGGAGCGGATGGAGCCGACGAGTTTTCGGATCAGTTTTCTGAATGGGTTGACGTCTGGCGAGAGACCGCAAAACACACCGGACTGTCGGTGATTGGTACCGACGAACCGAATCCGGATGCGGACGACCGGACTCGACTTCAGGCGGCGATCGCTGAACTGCAGTCTGCGGCTGCAAGCGGAGAAGTCTGGATCGTGCTGATTGGGCACGGAACCTACGACGGCAAACGGGCGAAGTTCAACCTTCGCGGTCCGGATGTCGAATCGACGGAACTGGCGGAATGGCTCCGGCCACTCAGCCAGCGCGTGATAGTGATCAACTGCGCCTCCAGCAGCAGCCCTTTCATCAATGCGATTTCGGGACCGAACCGGATTGTTGTCACCTCAACCAAAGATGGTTCGCAGTACAATTTTTCGCGATTTGGAAAATACCTCGCCAGTGCGATCAACGACCCGGCGAACGATTTGGACAAGGACGGCCAGACTTCGTTACTGGAAGCGTTTTGTTCGGCCAGCCAGTCCGTTCAGGGTTTCTACGACCAGGAAAACCGCCTCGCCACGGAGCATGCCCTGATTGACGACAACGGCGACGGACTGGGAACTCCGGCGGAGTGGTTCGACGGAGTCCGGTCCACGCGCAACCCGAAACAGGGAATTGCCGATGGCCTGGCCGCGAACCAGGTTTTTCTGCAACGTCGCGGTGTCGATGCCACGCTGACAGCAGCGCAGCGAAGCCGGCGTGACGAACTGGAGGCGCGACTGGAAAAACTGCGGGCATCCCGGGCACAGATGACCGAAGACCAATACCTGCTGGAAATCGAGCCCATTCTGGTTAAATTGGCTCAATTGTACGCGGAACAACAGCTGCCGCCTGAAAACTCCTGACCCGTGCCCGTTTTCATCGCGGGCCTTTTCGGCGAGAACTGAAATCGGCAGTAACAGGTTGGGAAATGGAGGCCATTGGTTTCCGGTTTGAGCCGACCAGTCCGCAACAGTCGGGGTGAACAAAGTCCCAGGTCCCACTTTTAGAAGTGACGCGTAATCTCGCCCATCGCCCGATTTTCCGCAACCTGATTTCCACTGAATGATGCGCCAATCGTACTGAAGCCAAATCCCCAGTTCTGGAGCCAGGCGGCCAGATGATCAAACCCCGAACTTTACCGATGTTTTTGATCTGCGGCATCGTCGTGATGGCGAGCTGCGGTCGCGAAGCGGAGGCCTGGCAAATTCCCGAATCCGGCGGATCGTCTGAAGAAATTGTATTTCAGCGGGATATTTTGCCGATCTTCAGGGCTCGCTGTTACTCCTGTCACGGCCACTCGGCCCAGGAAAGCAACTATCGGCTGGACCTCCGCGATGGAGCATTGGGCGCGGGTGACTTTGGCAGTCCCTCAATCGTGGCTGGCGACAGCGATGCCAGCCGGTTGATTGCAGCCGTTGCCGGGAGCGGCGACGAACTCGAGATGCCGCCCGATGGAGAAAGGCTGAGTGCTGAACAGGTCAGCCTGTTGCGCCGCTGGGTAGATGAGGGTGCCCACTGGCCCGACGAATTTGCCGGCTCTACTGAAACGGAGCTGGTCACGGACCACTGGTCGTTTCAGCCTGTTCGCGATGTTGAGTTGCCGGAAATCGATGCGACATGGCCCAGCACGTTTCCCATGCGAAATGGAATCGACAACTATATTGCGAGCGGGCTTGCCGCTGCCAACATCGCTCCTTCGGAGCCTGCCGACCGGGTTTCCCTGATCCGGCGGATTTACCTGGACATGCTGGGGCTGCAACCCACTCCTCAACAGGTCCGCGCATTCGTCGATGATCCCTCGGAAAACGCCTGGGAGAATCTGGTCGAATCGGTACTGGCCAGTCCCCATTATGGCGAACGATGGGCGCGGCACTGGCTGGATGTGGTGCGGTTTGGCGAATCAACCGGATATGAAGTCAACCGCGACCGGGCCAATGGGTGGTACTATCGCGACTATGTGATTGACTCGCTGAACCGTGACAAACCGTATCGCGATTTTGTGATCGAGCAGTTGGCGGGTGACGCCGTGGGAGTGGACGAGGCGACTGGTTTTCTGGTCGGTGGTCCGAACGACATTGTGAAGAGTCCGGATATCAATCTGACTTTGATGCAACGTCAGGATGAACTGGCGGATTATGTCAACACGACCAGTACAACTTTTCTCGGTTTGACGGTCGCCTGTGCCCGGTGCCACGACCACAAATTTGATCCGATCCTGCAAAAAGACTTCTACGCGCTGCAGGCCGTTTTTTCCGGTGTCGAGCATGGCGAAAGGAAACTGGCGTCACGGATCACCACGGAAACGGCCGGAGAGCTGCGGCGACTGGAGGCTGAGCTCGAATCGGCACAGCAGCAAATCGATGCGTTGCGAAAACTCGCGGGTC
>JBGSVU010000326.1:0-17020 GCA_041752775.1 Pirellulaceae bacterium
TCACCCGGGAAATTTACGGGGAAGAAGTCGTCTGGACGCCGTGGATGCGTCCCGGATTCGAGTTGGGACTGCAGCTGGAAAAAGTCTGGCAGGAGAATCCCGGCCTGAAGGGCGCGGTGATGGGCCAACACGGACTGATCAATGGCGACGACGATCCGCGGGCCTGTTATGAACTGAGTCTGGACCTGATCGAGCGGGCCGCGCGGTATATAGAGTCGAAAGACAAGGGCGCCGGGACTTTTGGCGGACAAAAGTACCAGGCTCTGGAAAACGGCCAGTGCGACACGCTGCTGGTCGATCTGTTGCCCTGGCTGCGGGGCCAGTTGTCGGATTCCGGCCGAATGATTGCCACGGTCCAGACCGATGAAAAAATGTTGCGGTTCGTCAACAGCCATGACGCCGAACGCCTGGCGGGGCTGGGGACCAGTTGCCCGGACCATTTTTTGCGGACACGCATTCGCCCGCTACTGGTGGACTGGAATCCGCAAACGGATGACATGCCGCGGCTGAAGGAGCTTTTGAAGGTCGGACTGGAACAGTATCGCCGGGACTACGCGGCCTATTACGAGCGGTGCAAACACGCCGATTCGCCAGCGATGCGCGGGTCGAATCCGACCGTCGTTCTGATCCCCGGAGTGGGCATGATCGCATGGGGAAAGAACAAGAGCGAGTCGCGCGTGACGGCGGAATTTTACAATTGCGCGATCGAAGTCATGCGGGGTGCCGAAGCCATTGACCAGTACATCGCGTTGCCCGAACAGGAGGCGTTTGACATCGAATACTGGTTGCTGGAAGAGGCCAAGTTGCAGCGGATGCCGGCGGAACAGCCGATGGCGCGGCGGATTTGTCTGGTCGTGGGAGCGGGCAGTGGTATCGGCCAGAACACGGCCCATCGCCTGGCGGCAGAGGGTGCTCACGTTGTCTGTGCGGACCTCGACGGAGCCGCGGCCGAAAAAACCGCGAAGGAATTGACTGACCGGTACGGCGTTGGCATCGGCGTCGCGGGAAGCGGGATTTCGGGTTGTGGTCCCGCGATCGGACTGGCGATCGACATGACCCGGCGGGAGAGCATTCGCGAGGCGATCCGGCAAACCGTTCTGGCCTATGGAGGGCTGGATCATCTGGTTGTGACGGCCGGCATTTATGTGCCACCCACGCCGGAAGGCTCCATTTCGGACGAAGCCTGGGGTTTGACTTTTGACGTCAACGTGATCGGACCGTTTCAGGTTGCCGACGAATTGCGGAAACTTTTTCGCGAGCAAAACCTGACAGGCAGTGTGGTTGTGACAACCAGCGTCAACGGCATGGTCAGCAAAAAAGGCAGTCTGGCCTACGACACATCCAAGGCAGCGGCCAATCACCTGGTGCGGGAATTGGCGATCGAGCTGGCTCCACTGATTCGCGTCAATGCCGTGGCCCCGGCGACCGTGGTGGCAGGCAGTTCGATGTTTCCGCGGGATCGCGTGATTACTTCGCTGACGAAGTATGAAATCCCTTTTGACAAAGACGATTCAACCGAAGTCCTGCGGGACAGACTGGCGGATTTTTATGCCCAACGCACGCTGACACGTACTCCGATTCTGCCTGGAGACCAGGCAGAAGCGATTGCTTTTCTGGTCGGCGACCGGTCGAGCAAGACTACCGGCCAGGTTCTGGCGGTGGATGGTGGATTGCCCGAAGCGTTTGTACGCTAGGATTCCGACCGTTGGCCTTAACACAATTTTAAAACCCCGATTGCTCCTTTCCGTTAATCTGGTTGTTCTCGAATCACAGCACTGGATTGTTGGGAGAAGGGCTGGATGGAACAATCGGCAACCGGCGCGTCGTCCACGGTGAGGGTGCGCGGCGACTGGTTTTTGAATCTCTGGGCCGTGGTGGCTGCTTTTGGCTGCTACTTTTGCATGTACGCATTTCGCAAACCGTTCACGGCGGCGAAATTCGAGGACACCGAGCTTTGGGGCGCCGGCTTCAAAACGATTCTGGTGGTGGCTCAGGTGATCGGCTATACGCTGTCGAAATTTGCCGGTATTCGTGTGATCGCCCAAATGCCACCCCACCGCCGGGCGCGGACGATTCTGTGGTTGATCGGGCTGGCAGAGCTGGCCCTGTTGCTGTTTGGGATTGTGCCGCGGCCGTGGAATGTCGTCTGTCTGTTCCTGAACGGGTTGCCTCTGGGGCTGGTGTTTGGACTGGTCCTCGGATTCCTCGAGGGCCGCCGGATGACGGAAGCCTTGACGGCGGGATTGTGCGCCAGCTTTATTTTGGCGGACGGGGTGACGAAGACCGTGGGCGGGTGGTTGTTGTCGGCGGGCGTCGTCGAGGACTGGATGCCGTTTGTTGCGGGTGCGATATTCCTGTTGCCACTGTTTCTGTTTGTGGCGATGTTGTCGCGGGTTCCGCCACCCTCGCTGATGGACATCGAATCGCGCGCGGAACGCTACCCGATGTCGCGGGAACAGCGATGGGCATTTTTGCGCCGGTACGGGCCGGGACTGGTGACAATTATTGTTGTTTTTCTGCTGGTCACGATCCTCCGCAGCGTTCGGGCGGATTTCCAGCCGGAAATCTGGCGGGACCTCGGCGTGGAACAGCCGGGGTCTGTCTTTACGACTTCGGAGTTGTGGGTGGCGCTGGGAGTGCTGCTGGTCAACGGCGGAACCATCTGGATCCGGGACAATCGCCTGGCATTTTTCACATCGCTCTGGGTGTGCGCTGGGGGTTTCGTGTTGCTGGCGCTGACACTGCTGGGGCGGCAAAATGGATCGGTGAACGATTTTGCGTTCATGGTTCTGGTGGGGTTGGGGCTGTATCTGCCCTACGTTGCGATCCACACAACCGTGTTTGAGCGAATGCTGGCAATGACTCGCGAACGTGGCAATATCGGCTTTCTGATGTATGTGGTCGATTCGCTGGGATATTTGGGGTATGTTGCGGTGATGCTGGTCAGAAATTTTGGCAGCGTCAGCGGTTCGATGTTGCAGTGGATGGTCTGGATGAGCTGGTTTTCAATCCTTGTTTCCCTGGGGTGTCTGGTGGTGGGCGCATTCTGGTTTGCATGTCTGGCAACATCGGCGGAAAAACCGCTGGTCGAACCCGTCAAAATTGTATGAACGCGTCCCCCGGCGTATCACAGGCGGCGGTTTTTGACGGGACACCGGGCAGCCTGGAATTGCAGGAGTTCGCCCTGCCTGCAGTTGCGGCCGGGCAAATCTTGATACGTATTCTGGGTTGCACTCTCTGCGGCAGCGATTTGCACAGCATTGGTGGCCGCCGACAGGTTCCCGTGCCTACGATTCTTGGGCACGAAATCGTTGGGCAGATCGTCGAAATGGATGGCGAGTTACGCGATGTGGCGGGAAATGAACTGGCGACCGGTGACCGGCTGGTGTGTGGCGTAGTTGCGAGTTGCGGCGAGTGTTTTTACTGCAGTCGCGAGTTGCCGCAAAAATGCCTTGAGCGTGTGAAATACGGTCACGAGCCGTTGCGGCCCGGGCAGGAATTGCTGGGCGGGTTGGCGGAACACATGCTGTTGGTCCAGCGAACCGCGGTGATGAAGGTTCCCGATTCGATGCCGCTTGAGGTCGCCTGTCCGGCCGGATGTGCCACAGCGACGGCGATGGCAGCGGTCGGGGCCGGAGGAGATCTGCGGGGTGCCAGTGTTTGTGTGATGGGTGGCGGGGTGCTGGGTTTGAACTGTTGTGCCATCGCAAAAGTCGCTGGTGCAGCGGAAATTGTTTGTGTCGAGCCGCGAACGTTCCGGCAGGACATGGCGTTGCGATTTGGTGCGACACGGGTGGCCGGACCTGCAAAAATCGTGCAGACGGCCAGAACATTGAATGGTGGCGCCGGATTCGATGTCGTTCTGGAAGTTGCCGGTGCCGCGGACTGTTTCCCGGCGATCACCGAATCGCTGAGGATGGGTGGCACTGTCGTTCTGGCTGGAACCGTTTTTCCTGCACCACCCCAGTCATTGTCGCTGGAACTCGTTGTTTTGCGGCAGCTTTCGATTCGGGGAATTCACAATTATGCGCCGCAGCATTTGCGTCAGGCCGTTGAATTTCTCGACGAAAACGGCCTTCGTTTCCCTTTTTCTGAACTGGTGGCCGAATGGTACCCGCTGTCAGAAATCCGTTCTGCATTGGTGGCCGCGAAACAGCCAGAGGTCTTTCGGGTCGGCGTTGGGGCCGTGCCTGGCCCATCCCACTCCGGAACGGAGTGAGACCGGAAATCGGGTTGGGGTCCGGCTCCGCGGCTGGGGTTCACGACAGAAGCACGCCCGGTTGCCAAGCCGCGTTTTGTTCAGTCCACGCTGTGACCTGGTTTCCGACCGCGTGTTATTGCGAGTCCTTCGCTCCCTTCTCCCCGTGGTGGGGAGAAGGGCCGGGGATGGCGGGCCGACCCTGAACCAGACAAACCTTCAATTCTTTTCGACGGTCATCTTCCCTTGAACGTCTTTGTCGATGGTCATGGTGTCGAACAGTTTGTCGTCGAGCGAGAAGGCACGCAATTCCAGCTTTTTTCCATGGATATGGACCATTGTATAATGATGTCCATGACGCACGTTGTTCTGGAAGAAAGGCCGATAGGGTCCCGCCGTCTCCAGGCCTCCACCACCTCCTCCGGTAATCATGTAGATGGTTCCGCCCTGCCGGACGGCGGCGTTTTCCCGTACCGGCCAGGTGCGTTCATAGGAATGGATGTGGCCGGTCCAGACGATATCGACCTGGTGCTTTTCATAGAGTGTCACAAGCTCGCGAACCCGCAGGTCGCCGCGTGTGCTCTTGTTCGTTTTCCAGAGATCACCATAGTCATTTTCGTCCGAAGAATAGGGCGGATGATGATGGCAGACAAACTTCCAGATCGCCTGCGATTCACCCAGTGCCTTGTCCAGCCACTGGTACTGCTCACTTTCCGGATCGACTTTGCGATTGGAATCGATCATGAAAAAATCGGCATCGCCATAACTGAACGAGTAATAGTATTCGGGATCGGGCAAGGCCATGTAGTCGAAATAGTTCCTCGCGTTTTTCTCGTGGTTGCCGAGTACGGGATACATGCAGACGCGCGAAAGGAGTGGATGCATGGATGGAAAAAACTGTTCCGTCCAGTCGCCATCCTGTTCGCCATTGTCCACGAGGTCGCCCGCAAGGACCAGAAAGTTGGGACGTTGTGCCCACGCCAGTTCGGCGATCGGGCCTGAAATCTGGGGCCTTTCCTGGGTGTCGCCGATGACGGCAAACGCAATCGGGGTTCCAGGTTTGCTGGCCGTTTGAAAAGTGGCAACCTCGCTTTCCAGAACGGGGCCCGATTCACCATCGGCAGTAACCCGGTAAAAGTACTGGGTTTCCGGCTGCAGACCGGTAATTCGTGCGTTGTGGATGCACAGCGGTTCATTCGACGCGACCCGGTTTTCACAGGCATCCGTTTCGCCCCAGTGCAATGTCGCGGGCAGTTTTTTGCTGAACTGCCAGACGACCGACATGCCGTCCTGGGTGCCATACTGGAGAAACGGCTTGACGACAAACTCCGTTTCGAGGATCAGTTCGGGAGCTGGCAACGCCGTAACCTGCTGGTGATGGGCAAAGTCACCACGAACCCATTTGGCTTTGGCAGCCATGTCGTACAGGGCGATTTCGCGAATTCTGCCGCGCATCGAATAGTGTTCATTGTCGTCCCGATACGATCCGATAACAAACGGAGCCGACCCGGGATAGAGAATATCGCCCGACTGCTCCGTACTGGATCCATCCAGCTGTCCGTTGACGTAGAGCTCAATTGTTTTCCCGTCATAAACTCCGACGACGTGGTAGAGCCTGCCTGGTTCCCACTGCGTCCTGCCTGCCAGGTAGGTCATCCTGCCATCACCATCGTCGGAGCCCTGTGACGCGAGCGCAAATGTAAAGGACTTTTCGTTGTATCCCAACACCCATCCGGCCTCGCTGTCCCCGTTGTCCTGGACGTAGCCGATGATACCGCCGTACTGTTCCGGTGTATCGATCGCAACAATGGCGGACACCGTCATGTCGCGTTTTGGCAACACTCCGCCCGGCGGCATCTGACCGGCTGCCAGCAGACACTCGGTGGTTCGGCCGTTGAAAATCGCCGACTGGCCGAGTGGATCGGAAGCAAACCGGGGAGCTTCGGAAAATTTTCCGTCCGGCCCAAGCCTCGCCTTGAGCGTCAAACCGTTCTGGCTGCTTTCATTGAAAGTCCAGTGGGCGACCGGGTCGGGGCCATCGTGAGTGGGAACAGAAAACGGCACCGGGATCATCGCCACGAGTCCTGACAACAACAAAAAGACAACTTTCACAAGACGCTCCCTCTGGAAACAGGGTGATGACACCAGCGATAAACCGAAAAACGGCGGGAGCCCCGGAAACGGACTCCCGCCGCATCAAAGACACAGATTATCCACCAAAAATTGCAGCAATGAACCCGTCAATGTCGCCAAAGCTGAGATTGTTGTCCCCATCGAAATCGAGCACAACGTTCGGATCAATGTCCGGGTACATCAACGCATAGGCCGCTGGATCGAAAAGGGCCAGCAGAAACGGGTCGATGTCGCCAAAATCGACGTTGCCGTCGCCGTTGGCATCACCTGGCAGAAAACCTGCCGATTCGGTGAAAATCTCGATGTTGTCGAAAGCCATCGCTTCAAAATCAACAAAACAGGTCATACGAATCTGAATGCTGTTTCCGTTTCCATCAAGATCGACAATGTAAGTATCGAGCGTACCCGTGTTGGCGGTGTCCTTGTTGGGCGTTTTGTCCAGAAACGTGTCAACCACCTCAAGGCCAGTCTGGCCAGAAAACTTTTTGAGTGTGCCGGAAGGACTGGTGGCCTGCAACACTGACGCTGCAGTCGGCACGGCGCCACTGTCCATCGCCCGGTAACTGAATCCGGAGCCCGTCGCGTCAGCCGGTGCACAGGACAGAGCCGTTACAAATGGGCCACCGTCGATGCTGTATTCCACCAGAAACGAGGCCGAAGTGATCCCACCGAAAGAATCGCCATCGGACTGCTGCCCAAGGTCCATCCGCAGTTTCATCGCATTACTGCCGGCAGAGGAAATGTCAAAGGTCCACGAAGCGGTTAAAGGATTTTTTCCTGCAACTCCCGTCCACTCCCGGGTGTCAGAAATAGCGAAGAAATGGTTGAGGTAATCGGAACCGCTTCCAAAAATTCCTTCCAGATCGGATGGAAATGGAGCGTTCAGCGGATCACTGACGCTCTCGAACGAATCGTCCACCAGACTGAACGGAACCCCCGGCGGAAATCCCTGTGGCCACCCGGCGATGTTGACAACACCAAAATAATCCCCTCCCCCGCCATCGAGATTGTCCAGCACAGGGTCAAAGCCGCTGACGAAATTGATTTCGTTACCATCAAAATCCTGCCTCGCGATTGTCGTTTGAGCTTCGGTTCTGGCCACGTACCCAAATAACAGGAAAGCTGCGCCGAGGGCAACTGCCTGAAATCGTAACAATTGGACTGTCATCGCTTCACTCCCAAATTCGAAAATTCGTTCTGTAAAATGCCGACGGCACCGCCAGCCAAACGCACCGGCATATTGACAAGTCAAAATGATGATTTCGCCAGGAACTGGTTAAAGACAGAAGAAATCCTGAAATCCCGGGTTGCCTGGGAATTGCCAGATTTCTTCGATCCACCCGCGAAACAAAAAAAGCGGCAACACGCGAAAACCACGTGCTGCCGCCAAACAATTTTTGCCTGAATCAGGCACAAATCTCAAACCAGAAAACCGGAACTTTCCAGTTAGCGGGCGCGTCTGCGGATCATTCCTCCGGCCAGAGCCAGTACCGCCATGGCGGCGAAAGAACCGGGTTCGGGAATGGCGGAAACAACACTGATCGAAGCCGTTCCCTTGACGGTGTTGTTCCACTGATTCCCGGAAACGCCAAAGTACTGGATTCCGTTGCCGGAATTGGTGTGGGGGAAAAAGTCAATATTCGTGGTCCCCAGCGCGGTCGCCACAAAGTCAATCTGACTCAGCAGCACAAAGTTGCCCAAACCACCCGATGAAATTCCACCATTGGCAGAATCAAAGGTTACTGCCTGGGCGTTGTGGACGGCATTGCCGTTGCTGTTCAGCGATCCGCCTGCCGCCTGCAACCAGCGTCCTGGCGGGTTGTCAAAGGCGTGAGCACTGGCATTGACAATCGACGTTTCGCTTTCCCGAATACTGAAAGCCACGCCACTGGTGCGATTTCCGGGAGGCGTCGACAACCACGTGTAGAGCGATCCGCTACCGCCTTCCTGAATTTCCAGATGCGTTCCGGCCAGGGGGTCGGTATTGCTGGTGCTGAAAATCAGGTCGGCCTGTGCCGTAGTTGCGGACAGGCCGCAGGCCACCAGGCAAACAAAATACAAAAGGGTCTTTTTCATGACAAAAATCTCCGGGAACAGGGGTTCAGAAAAAAGGTCTGGTTCAGGCTCACAAGAGCCCGGACACACAGCGAACTAGTTGTTGAACAAGGCGAACAGGAAAGGATCGATATCGCCGAAATTGACACTGCCATCGCAGAGCATGTCCAAAGCACGAGGATCAGCCTTCGGATAATTGGTCAGATACGACTTGAAATCGAACAGCGCTTCGAGGAACGGATCGATGTCACCAAAATCGACGTTGCCGTCGCCGTTGGCATCACCAGGCACATAGGTCAGCACCTCGGCTTCGACACCGACGTTGTCAATCGCAAACCACCAGTTGTTGTCAGCCGTCAGATATCCAAAACGCAGGATCATGCTGTTGCTGTGGCTGGCCACGAAATCCGTGCCAGCCACGAAGACGCGGGTTTCCGCAAACTTCGTGTCGTTGGCACCGTCGTTGTTGTCGAGGTCGAGCAGGGAAACCCAGGTTGCGCCGTTGTCGAAAGAGACTTCGGCCGTACCCCGCTGTGCATTCTCGATCACAAACTCATAGTCAAACGTGATCTGCAGCGTGCAGTTGTCAAACGCGGTCAGGTCGTACTCGCGGGAAATCCAGGTGTTCACGGCCTGGGCAGGTGCGTCACCGGTATCATCCAGATTGCGGTCGTAGTCGTAAAACGCATCCCCATCGGCAACCAGCAGGGTGTTGTGCTCGCCGAAAATGGACAAGTCGGTCCGCCCCTGGCCACCCTGCTCGTTGACCCAGGAATCAGAATCGAGGGCAGCCCATCCGTCGAAAGCACCTTCCAGCGAGAACCCCAGCATGCCGCTGTTGTCGATCGTCCAGTCGGGAATCATCTGGGTGTAGTCGGTTCCATCGCCCGGTGGATCGCCCGCAGCATCTCCGAACGGCTCGAGAGTCAAACCTTCGAAATCCTCCAAATCACTGAAACCGTCCGTCGTCGACACGTCAATATTGTCCACGGCGAACCACCAGTTGTTACTGGCGTTGATGCAGCCGATTCTCAGCTGAAACGTGGTGCTGGTTGCATTGAAATGCGTTCCTGCAACAAACGTCGAAGGCCCGGTGAGAATCGTGTCGTTCGTGCCGTCGGTGTTGTCGACGTCAAGCAGATTCTGCCAGGTCGTGCCGCCATCAAAAGAGACATCGACTACGCCTTTTTGCAGGTTCTCAATGGCAAACTCCCAGTCGAAAGTGATCGAGAGCGTGGCCTGGTCAAAGCCCTTCACGTCGTAGCTGCGGGAAGCATACGAATGATACGCGAGGTTCGGCTGATCCGGCACATCAAAATCGTAATAGCCATCCGGATCGGCAATCAGCGCGGTGTTGTGCGTGCCAGCACCCAACGTGGTTCGTCCGATCTGGGGTCCCTGTTCCTCGATCCAGGAATCGACGTCCATCGCCGACCAGCCGTTGTAGGCCAGTTCAGTACAGACGCCGCCCGGGTTTGATCCGGGAGGGGCTCCCATCAGGCTGTTGTCAATCGTCCATTCCCGGGCAGTGCCCGTACGAATGTCCTTGGTCCAGTCCGTTCCATCGCCGACGCCAACGTTATTCGCAACGTCAAACTCCTGCAGCGTCAAACCCTCGAAATCATCAAACGCGACCTGCACCAGTTGTGCCCCGGCACTGCTGCAAAGCGCCAGCACAAACGTCATGCCTGCCGCAACGGTCAGTGGCGCAGACCAGCGGGGGCTGCAAATGCCCCTTTTCTTCGCCAGTCTGAAACCTGAAAGTACTCTCATGTTCTACTCCACAAAAAGAAGAAACCTGGACCGATGCTGACAGTCAGCCGGTCCGATGGAGAGAAATCTAGACAGAGCGTGTGAAGAAATTCCGCAAGCGACGTTAAGGACAGGTAATTAACTGGTTAACACCGGGTTGATTCGCTGTTAACAATTCTTCACCTGATCATGGCGCAATAAAAGACCGGACAAACCGGCCGTCAAAGATCAGAAGTTTTTTTCGTAACCCGACCAGACGCTGCCGCGCCGATCTCCGGCACTTTGTCCCGTGAGCGACAATGCCGGTTCCGTCCACACCGCGGATTCCTGAACCCGCCCTGAAACCTGTTGCAGTACCAGGTATGATGTCAATTATTGATTTTGGGTGAGCCGTTTTAGCGCTAGCCACGGTCCTTCGGTACAAGCCGGGGCAAGCGCCCAAACGGCTCAAGTGAGTACCCGGTAATTCCTGATGTTGCCAGATGTTGCCAGACCAGCAGTTGAAATGGCGGATCCTGCGGCCCGAAGCGTTCCGGTATTCCGGGGTTCAGGCGTTCTGGGCCAGCAAACGGTGCATCAGGGGTACGAACTCATGGATATCCGGCATTTCTGCATCGCAGTCTTTGGCCTGGTCATCCCAGCGTCGCAGACGAACGGCGTTTTCAAACCAATCACTGCTTTCAAATGCCTTCAGTTCGCCCTCCGACATCACGCCGCCCTGGTCCAGAAAACTTTTCCAGGAGGTAGGTGAAAGCTGGTCTTTGTAATCCGTTTCCCGCGTGCACAGGTAACGCTTGGCCGCCACATGCAACTGCACCGGTTCCGCCACGGATGGCCCGAAATAAATCAGCAGGAAATTGTGCCCCCGCGTTTCGTGGCTGTCATCCAGGTCGGTTTCGCAATCCTCGGGCAAATCATTCTGGCCGAGTATATGACCAATATCATGCAGCAGGGCGGCCACAATCAGGGATTCATCCGCCTTTTCCCGCCTGGCAAGGGCGGCGCACTGCAACGCATGTTGCAGCTGGGTGACGGCTTCGACCCCATACTTTTCCATGCCACGGGATGCAAAAGTGTCCAGAACAATATCAATGACTTCATGCTGGTCCATAACAGTCCTGCGCGAATGGGGCTATAGCAAATTTCGTAAAACGGAAAACTGGCTTTATGTTGAAAAAGACAAGGCCACGTCCGGAGGTAAGACGTGGCCTTGCCTGTGACGGGAAAGGCCTGAAAAAAAAGCAAGTGCATTTTATTCAAATACGACGGCCTCTCCATTGTCACGGGTGCCCATGGCACTGTAAATCACCGGGTCGATGTCCTGCTGAATAAAACGGACGGACCCGTCGGCCAGGCAGAACTGCGCTCCACCGGGATGGTTGCTGCCAAAACTGACTTCATAAGCTCCCCATTCAAGGGAACTGTCAAAGGACACAGGCGTGGGTTTGACCAAAGGCTTTTTGAAATTGATGGCCACGGCCGTCGAGCCACCCATCTCCGACCAGTCGGTGCCTTCCCAATTGTCAAAATCGTCGCCTCCGATGTACCAGTGGTCCTTGCGACCCGTGTTGGGAGTTTCTTTGGTGGAGGCAATGTTCTGCAGCTCCGGATCCGGTTCGGCTTCGCCCAGCATCAACGTGTTGGACAGTCCATCGTAAATGTCGGCAAACTTGATTCCGCCCATGCCGCCCTGGGAAATCCGGTTGCGAAACTGTTCCCGCGTGATCATGCATCCGTCCAGCTCCCAGTGCCCGCGGGTTGGATTGCCATTCCACGTGGGCCGCACCGTGGTGCCGTACCCGCTGGCCGGTTTCCAGTCCACCGGCTGGATTCCCGTGACGACACCGAGGTAGTTCGCGGGAACCCGACGGGCCACAAACCAGGGGGGAACCCAGCACGACGCATCAAAAATCGCATCCGGCGAAATCGTCGATGGACAGCGGAAAACCGGCAGCAAGGTTTCGCAGGCCGCGATCTGGCGCGTAATTGCGTTGGGATCACTCAAAGACGCATCCGGCGTCGCCACGCCACGGGCAAAATCTGTTGAACCGAATGTCAGTGCATCGAAAATCGTGGTTTGCTCGAGGAATGGCAGAATGAAGGCGCTCCAGTGTCCCCCCTCTTCCGCCTCTCCCAGCATCGGCAGCTGTTCGTGGTAGGCACCCGCAAAATTGTGCATCGCCAGCCCCTGTTGTTTGAGATTATTGCTGCAGGCTGTTCGCCGGGCGGCCTCGCGAATCTGCTGCACGGCCGGCAACAGCAACCCGACCAGAATTCCGATGATGGCAATCACCACCAGCAATTCAACCAAGGTGAATCCCCTGTATCGTTTCATAAAGACACCTGAAAATATGGAAGAAAATGACTGGAACACTCCTGGTGGATCCGGCGCGGAGAAAACTAACTGGCCGGAATGTCGAAAACAAACTGATTGTCGCCACCAGGTACAATTTCAAACGTTACGGGGCTTTGCTCGGCATCGGTGTACAGCTCAGGGACCCGCTCCACGACGGTGAATTCCTCCCGGGTCGCAGTGTCATCGCCTTTTTCTCCAGTCGGATCGGCCACCGTCGTGCGACTTCCCTGCATGTAGGCACAGGAGAAACTGACCCGATAGTTGCCTTTGGCCAACCCATCGCCGGCGGTGGAACGCAGCGTCAAGCGGCCACTGGCATCAGTTTCACCCACGCCCAGACAGGTCTCGTCCGGCACGCGGTCAACCGGGCGAAAATAGACCAGCAGACGCTCGTAGCCTTTTCCACCGAGTGTGACACTGCCGGAAACCGAATGCAGTTGCCGGTCCGGCCCACAACCGACCAGCATCAATCCGGACACCACCAACCAGCCTGCAATCAGGCGATGACGAACAGGCAACATTCTTCGATTCCCATGAACCACGCCGACAACACTGGGCCCTGGCGTTTCAGCTGTGACGCTGGTCCCGCCCTGACTTCGGCCCGGAGTTTTGCAGGTCGCAGTTAGGATTTCGTGACTGATTCGTGAATTCGCTGTTAACCTCGCGTGAACGATTTGTTTGGTGCAGGTTAAGAATCCGTGCATTCCGGAAACGTTCGGGAATAAACACCAGGCGGTGATTGAAGACTGGTGACGTTTGGGTAAAACATGCTGCATACCAGCCGGCAGTCGACTCCGGACGCATGAGTTCTGCACCACGCTGATCCGGTTTTTTTACAGCACAATCAAGCAACCAGAAATCCGCACATGCACCAGCAGGCCTTTGACTATCTGGCTCCCAACGTTCCGCCCGGACTGCGCCGCTGCCGCATTCCGGTTTTTGAAGCAAGCGAAATCAACCTCGAAGGCTATGGCCATCTGGTCCGGGACAATCACGAAACCTTCCCTCTGGAGATTGTTCGCTGGCCAGCGCAGGGATGGCGGATGGTCGATGCGGATACCGGCAACGAAGGCGGTACCAAACAGGGGATTTTCGGATGCGAATGGCGGGGCGATGTGCTGTATGGCCGCAACGAAGCCGTGGGCGGACACTACATACTCGGTTACGGATGCGAACCGGAACGGGCTGACGAAAACCATCAGCGCGAACCCCGGCGAATTCTGTTGTGGCACGCCAACTATCATCCCGATGGCGGACAACTGTTTTTTCCGCTCGACCGGAAACCTTTCGTCGTGCCGCTCGCCATGCCAGGTGATGACGTGACACCCGAAGACTTTACCTGTTTCCGTTTCGATGGCAGTTGCGGCCTGTACATTCACCCCAACGTCTGGCATGAAGGCGTCTTTGCCTGTTCCGGGACACAGCGGTTTTTCGACCGGCAGGGCGCCGTACACGCCCGGGTCTCGGTCGATTTCCCGCGCGAGTTCAACTGCCTGCTGGAAGTCGAACTGGATTTCCTCGCCGACAACACGGGGGAACCTGAATAGGACGCGCCGGTACGGCGGGTCAGCCGAGAGCAACCGCAAACACTGAAGCGACCGACAGTTTCTGCAACTGGGGCAGTCGACGAGATTCCGGGGCCTGGAAAAGCTGGACTTGTCACCCCGTTCACTACAGTTCTTAACCGTTTTTCGCGACAAAATCGCGCATCAGTTGTGCGAGGGCTTCGCAGCCTGCCAGCGGGAAGGCATTGTAAATCGATGCGCGAATGCCCCCCGTGCTGCGGTGCCCTTTCAACCCGTCCATCTGATGTGCGGTGGCCATTTTCAGAAAGGCCGCGTCCAGCTCCGCCGTCGGCGTACGAAAGGTCACATTCATGTGCGACCGGCATTCCGGGTCGCTGTGACCAATAAAAAATCCGGGATGCGAATCGATTACGTCGTACAGCAGCCTGGCTTTGGCCGCATTCTTCTGTTCGACCGCATCCAGTCCGCCCTTTGCAAGAATCCACTGGAACACCAGACCCATGATGTAAATTCCAAACGTCGGCGGAGTGTTCATCCGCGAGCCGCCATCGATGTGTTTGCTGTAATTCATCATCGCCATCACATTCTGGTTGCCCGTGGCGGCAAAGTCCTTGCGAATGATGATCAGCGTGACTCCCGACGGGCCAAGGTTTTTCTGGGCCCCGGCATAGATCATGGCATGCGCGCCAATGTCGATCGGGCGACTGAACATTTCGCTGCTCGTGTCGCAAATCAGCGGAGCCGATGTCGCGGGTGGATGCGCATAGCGGGTGCCGAAAATGGTGTTGTTGCTGCAGTAGTGGAAATAGGCAGCCTCATCGGTCAATTTTCCGGCCAGGTCAGCGGCGGTCGGCACCCGGTTGAAATTGCACCCGGTTCCATCAAATGGCACGTTGACGCTGCCAAAGACTTTGGCGTCCTTGATCGCCTTGGTGGTCCACTCGCCCGTGTTGGGATAATCGGCAGTTTTTCCGGCGTGCAGAAAATTCATGGGAATCTGGCCGAACTGCATCGTCGCTCCGCCCTGCAGGAACAGCACGGCGTAGTCGTCCGGGATGTTGGCGATCTTGCGGCAGTCGGCTTCGGCCTGGTCGATCACCCGGTCAAAGACCTTGCCGCGGTGGCTGTGTTCCATGATGCCGATGCCGGAGCCGTCGATGTTCCAGAGGTCTTTTTGCGCCTGTTCAATGACCGATTCCGGCAACGTGGCAGGACCAGCGGAAAAATTGAAAATGCGATCAGTGGCGGTTGCGGTCGTCATGGGTTTGTGGGGGGTGATTGAGTGGGATACTTGAGTTGCACTGTGTGAGCGTTCAGAGTCCGTGGAACACGAGGCGAGCCCGTTCCCGAGGGTGACGGTCAGGGAACCTTGCCGTCCATGAACCTGCGTTTTACCAAAAAATCAGCCAATCTGGCTGGCATCCACAGCCAGAACGTTGGGGTTCTCCCGGATTTTGGCGATATGTGCCGCAGTCAGCGGGTTGTCCAGCTGGATTCGGGCACACGCGGCATGCGCACCATCGTAAATGATATTTTCCATTTCTTCCACATTGGTCTGGGCATCGTCGATCACATCAAAGACATGAGCCAGGACACCGGGTTTGTTCAAATGCCTGACTGTCAACAGCGAAGTTGCCGGGGTTTTGCCGGCCAGATTCACACAATTGCAGACTTCACCTGTCGCGAGGTAATGCCCAACGATGCGGACGGCTTCGGCGGCGATTGCGTCCTGGGCCTGGTCGGTCGAGGCTCCCACGTGGTGCGTTCCATAGACGCCGGGCAACTGCATGACGGAATCGGTGAATTCGCCGGTCCCGCCGCCCGGCTCGTTTCCGAAAACATCGAGGCCCGCGCGAACTCCTTTTTCCCGAATCGCCTTTTCCAGAGCCGGGTGATCGACCACGCTGCCCCGGCTGGTGTTGACAAAAAATGCGCCCGGTTTCATGGCTTCAAAAAAATCGGCGCCCATCAATTTCGCGGTTTCGCTGTTGGCCGCGACACTGACGCTGATCACATCGGCGACCTCGGCCAGTCTGGTGGGTGTCGGACAAAATCCGAACCCCAGCGATTCCGCTTTTTCCACCGTCATGCTGCGGCTCCAGCAGACCACCTCCATCCCGAACGCTTTTCCGCGGCGGGCAATTTCCATGCCGATCTGCCCCGTACCGATGATACCGAGGGTCCGGCCGCACAACCCGCGGGCCCTGCTGTATTCCGTCTTGTTCCATTTGCCCGCCCGCAGGTCGGCGGTTTGATCGGGAATCCGGCGATCACAGGCCAGAATCAGTCCCCATGCGACTTCGGCGACTGCCGCCGAGTTTTTTCCAGGGCAATTGGTAACGTAGATGCCGCACTGGCTGGCGGTTGCAACGTCGATACTGTCATACCCCGCACCGGCACGAATAATCACCGAGAGTTTCTGCCCGGCCCGGATCGCTTCACCCGGGACTTTCGTGCCACGTACGATCAGGATGTCGGGATCGATCGCAGTAACAGCTGCCGCCATCTGCTCGGGAGAAGTATCAGGCTGCGATACGACTTCGCAACCCATCGCCCTGAGTTCTTCGATCCCGCTTGCCTGGAACTTGTCTGCAATCAGAATTTTCATGGTTTCGACCTGGTGGGATGGGTCTGGCTACTGTTACCGGAAAAACAAAAATCGCTGTCGCAAGGAAACCGGCCAGTCAAATCCGTTCAAACTCGTGAACGAACAGTCCGCTGCGCAGTTTGGGCTCGAACCAGGTGGATTTGGGTGGCATGATTTCATCGGCGTCGCTGACATTCAGCAGTTGTTCGATACTGGTCGGATACATCGAGAAGGCCACCGCAGCCTTGCCGCCTCGGACCAGTTTCTCAAGTTCCGCCGTACCGCGAATGCCGCCGACAAATCCGATCCGCGAGTCTGTCCGCGGATCGCCACAACCCAAAACGGGTTCCAGCAGCCGCGACTGCAACAGCGCCACATCCAGCGAATGGATCGGATCGGAATAATCGATGGAG
>JBGSVU010000327.1:0-3956 GCA_041752775.1 Pirellulaceae bacterium
AGCGATGTGCTGGACCCACTGGGGAGTGTTCTCGTCACGCCCCATGGTCGGGGAGTTGGGGAGTTCGAAAAAAGCCAGAATGTTTCCGTTACCGGCATCGAGGAACAGGTGCATGTAAGGGTCCGGCTCTTTGGTCGATGGCACGCGGTCCTCGGAAATCGCGAGCAGGAATTTCATGTTCAGATATCGTGTGTAGAACTCGACGGTCTCTTTCGCGTCTTTGCAGCGATAGGCAACATGGTGGATCTGCTGGATTTTCATTGCTGTTTTCCAAAATGGCCAAGGTGAATCGTACGGAAGTGCAACGTGGGGATCTTCACCGACAAACCGGTTACCAGCTGTGCTAAAGATTGCCGCGCCGTTCCTGTTCAATCTCCAGGGATTCGAACAGGGCCCTGAAATTGCCTTTGCCGAACGACTGGCTGCCGCGGCGGCAAATGATTTCAAAGAACAGGGTTGGGCGGTCCTGCAGCGGTTTGGTGAAAATCTGCAGCAGGTAACCCTGATCGTCCCGGTCGGCCAGCAAACGCAGGTCCTGGATCCGTTCTGAATCTTCACGAATCGGACCCACACGGTCCCAGACCGTTTCGTAGTAGGCGTCGGGGATGGTCAGGAAATCGACGCCCCGCTTGCGCAGTTGCCCCACCGAATCAATCGCATCCGACGTCAACAGTGCCAGATGCTGAATCCCGGGCGTGTTGTCGTGCCAGTCGAGGTATTCCTGAATCTGGCTTTTCTTCTTGCCGGGCGCCGGTTCGTTGATCGGAATCTTGATCAGCTCGCGACCCGAGTCCATGACTTTGGACATCAATGCCGAATACTCTGTGGAAATGTCGCTGTCGTCAAAATGTTTGAACAGGCGGAAGTTCAGCACGTTTTCGTACCACGCCACCCAGTTGTTCATCTGGCCCAGTTCGACGTTGCCCACACAGTGATCGACGTAGAACAGTCCACACGGATTGGCTTCGTTATGGCGGTTGATGTCCAGTTCGCCCGTGCCGCGGAAATTCGGCGAAAAGAGCGAGCCGCGTTTGACTTTGTCCAGATCATACTGCCCCGTCCGCGAAACAAAAGAGTGAATCACGCGGCCAAAGGTCTTGATGCCGGCCTTGACCACCGTGCCCTTCTGGTCGGTCAATACCACCGGCTCGTAAGCCGGTTCGGCACCGTTGGCGAGCGCCTGCTCCCATGCTGCCTGGGCATCGTCGACGGCAAAAGCAATATCCTTGATTCCGTCGCCATACCGGGACGATTCCAGACTGGCGGGATGATCGGCCGTCAGCCCGCTCGTCAGCAACAACCGGATATTCCCCTGTGTCAGCAACCAGGAAGCCTCCGTGCGGCTGCCGGTCGTCAGATCGCAAACCTGTTCGATCTGGAATCCGAAACAGTGGGCGTAAAAGAAGGCTGCCTGTTTCGCATTGCCGACATAAAAATGGACATGATCGACATCGATCAGCCGCAAGGGATCCGTAGTGTGGATTCCGCAGGCTGCCGTCGAAGAAGTCGTTTGAGTCATCGGTTGTTTCCGGACAGGGAGTTTTCCAGGCGATGCATAACCCGCTGGGACAAGTCCCGATATCTTCGATGCAATTCCGGTTCCAGTCCGCTCGCACCATTGCACCTGCTTTCATCCGGATCGCGAGCCGGTCGGCTCCCCTGCAAACGTGCCCCATGGCGCGCCGCTGTGCGTTATCAATACGATGGCCGATAGCGTTCGGCCATTCCTGAAAGCTGGTTTGCAACCCACGCAATTTCTTGTGGCCGAACAGAATGTCCGCACTGCCAGTTGGCCATTTCTCCCTCGCTAGTCGAACTCGCCGTTGCGGTCCCTGGCCGCAAATTCAGCTAACACATCGTTGGGGACGGATGGCAGGGCATCGACAAAATTCCTTTCTGCCTGGTCGTGCACTTCGATCCCGCGCTGCCAAATCCGCAGGTTCCGGATCGCGGCCCGTTTCAGGCAATCGTCCAGCGGCTGGCCAGCGAGCAAGCGGTAATATTTCTCATTGGGCGACGTCGCCGATTTGCCCACATTGAAAACCTCGTCTCCAGGAACCAGCTCTCTCCAGGTGTGATGCGGCAACCGCTGGGCGGTGTGGACCGTGTTGAGTATCCGCTCCGGCGTCAGACTGGCGAGAGAGCCAAAATCTTTCATGACAAAATAGGTTTTCTGGAATTAACTGATCAGGTAGTCCGTCGTGGCGAGTCGCAACAGGTCATGGTCACTGGACGGGTCGATCAGTACACGGCTGGATTCCGGTGAATCAACGCTGAATCTGGTTTCCCCTGGCGAGGAAAGAATGCCCGCCCCAAAGGCCTTAAGCGATCCCTCCTGCATCACCAGTCCGAACTCGACGGTGAACCAGTACAGACGGCCGGCGTACAACAGCAGTTCCCGCGCTTCTTCATGGATTCGCCGGACTTCGTCCTGATTCTGTGCGTCCTGCAGTTTCCGCTCTTTTTCCCGGTGAATCAAGTCATTGGCCAGGCCGTGGTTGTTCATGACCAGCGCCACCTGGGGGATCGTAAAGGTGGCCACATGGCCAGCGACATCGTGGCCGATGTCGGGTTCCTCCAGATAGTCGGTTCCGGGCGGTCGCATGAAGGTGGTCACAGGAAAGTAACTGTGACTGTGGCAGTGAAAGAAAACCTCCGCCGGAATGATTTCGCTGACGGCCGCCAGTTGCCATCCCGTTTGCTGGTAGATTCGTGCGTTCAATACGTAGTAGTCGGGAATCGTGTTGCCGCCAATTTCAAACAGCTCCTCACCGTGCAGGTATTCGCGGCAGGCGTAACGATGTTTGGTCGCCCGCTGGTCGGCCACGAGGCAGGCCCAGCTCAGATGGTCGTCGAGCGTCAGCGACTCGTAGACCTGGGTGTTTTCGTATCCGGCCAGATCAACCGTTTCGCCGGTCAGTCGCCCGCGATCCAAGGGAATTCCCGACTGCGCCAGGTCATAACAGGCCCGAGCGGCTTCCCGACTGACCGGAAAGGGAACTTTCCGCCGTGCCAGGACTTCCAGCAACTGTTGCAGGCGCCCAGTCCTGTCAGGAGGAGCGATTGCGGAAATTGTGACCCCGTGTTGCGCTGCAATCGAATCGATCGGGCAGCTGGTCCGAACGGAAGCCTGGTTGTTGGTTGTACTCACTTTGTCCACCCCATTTGCTGTTCGACACATCGTTTTTACAAAACAACATCACAGCCGTTAGCAAAACGTGTGCCTGGCAAAACGTTTGCCCAGGGGTCGATCTGTCCCTTTGATCTTGATTGATCTTGATCGGTGCCACCCACCTTTCTCAATGCTTGCAGATCGGTGCAGATCTGCAGATCGGTGCCATCCACCTATTGTCAGCTATTGGCTTTCCCTCAAATGGTTGGCCAAGTGCCCCTTCAACACGTGCTTTCCACCTGTTGGCTTGGATCGTGCCAGGTTTCTTGCGTTCAGATCTATGACGGACGTTGGAGATTGTTGTCGGTCGCACTCCCCAATTGGATGCGCCGAACTCTGAGGCCAATCATCCGATCAGCAACAATTCAGGCGGTGTAAGCAGAGAATCCCCCCGGTGGCGCGCAGGCCAGAGAGCAACGGCTTGAGGGCCATTCAAAGATTGCCGCGTATCAGCAACCCGCTGTCATCCCGACACGAAACAGCACTGCACGGCGCGTTGGCCACGGGTCCAGTGGTGACCTGTTCGCTCGGCGTCTTCCTTCAGGCTGGCAGGGCTGCCAGCACTGCGACCAAAGTACTTCCGGAAATTCCAGACCAGATCGCACCACATGCTCCCCTCGATACCCAGTCGCTGCAGGATCGGACTGACGCCAGCAGGTATCTTCCCACGCTTGTCCGAACGACCCTGACGCCCTGTCCAGTCCAACAACCGCAAATAGTCCCGCAGCGGAATCGAAAGAAAACCCTTGTCGCTGGCACGGACTCCCGACGAACTGGCCTGCGG
>JBGSVU010000328.1:0-4156 GCA_041752775.1 Pirellulaceae bacterium
AGGGCGTGACGGAATACTAGCCGGACATAAAGCCTTTGCCCATGGTGATCAGCCCGAGGACGAACAGGATGGGGGGATAGAAAAAGATATATCCCGCAAACAATCCACCGACAAACCAGGCGACGGCACCCAGCATCATCAACAGCCCAACACCGACCTGCCCCATTCGGTCGTGCTCTCACGTTTGGCTTTGACCCGTTTGACGATTCTCTTCGGTTTGGCAGCCGATTTCGGTGGAGCGAACATATTGCCGGGCGCCGCCGGTGGGGAGGCAAATCCCGCGGGCTGCCCCAGCGGATCGGCATAGGGATCTGACGAGAACAAGTCAAAATCCTGCGATGCCGGGTCCGAGAATGGGTCGGCATGAATCGGTGCAGGGCGAGTTGCAGTACGGGCAGGGGCTGCCGCTCCGGCCATATGTTCCGGAACGCGCAGGACCGTTTCGCAGGCGGGGCATTTGACCCGTTTGCCGAGGTGGCGGTCGTCGACTTTCAGTGATTTCCCGCAGTTGCAATTCAGTTTGTACATGCTTGTTCATCCATTCATAAAAACCCCGAATATTTGAATTAAGCCCTGTTCCGGCCCCACTATAACTCTGTTTTTTCCCAATTCAATCAGAGTTGACCTTGCCCCGCCTCCCCAAAATCCTTTAAAAGCCCGGAAATTGTCACTTAACTCGCGGGGGATTTGGGTCGGCAAGCGGTTATGCCACGACCAGGCACCATGGGCGCGCGGATTCTTGCATGCGGGACTCTCTGCGCGCTGGCCATGTTTCTGCCGGTTTCAGGCGGTTGCCGGGCCATCAAAACTGGCAACGGCAAAATTGTCGATCACCTGCGACCCAGCAACGACCGGACGTGGACCGCGGACATGCAGTTGCTGCCCAACGTCCAGTTCCACGGTGATCAACTGACCCTGCGCAACATTCGCAATTGCCAGTACGTCACCGAAAACGACTATATCGTCGACCATTACGACCGCACCATTGCCGTCGAGGACATCCAGACGGTCGACTTCCTCGTGGTTCCGTTCAGGAACACGCCCGCGATCGCGCACACGATGCTCAGTTTTGGATTGCGGGACCAGTCCGTACTTTGCGTCTCGGCGGAGATCCGCAAGGAACTGGGTGAGGAATACACCACCCTCGCCGGCATGGCGAACCAGTTCGAACTGATTTACGTCGTGGCGGATGAAAAAGACCTGATCCGGCTGCGCACCCGGCACCGCGACGCCGATGTGTACGTCTATCCCACAACGGCGACACCCGGGCAGGCGCAGAAGCTGTTCCTGAATGTCGCCAAACGAATCAATGAGCTGCAGGTAGAGCCGGAGTTCTATAACACTCTGACCAACAACTGCACCACCAGCATCCAGCGGCATGTCAACGAATTGTCCGGGAACCGCGTTCCCTTTGGATGGCAAGTCCTGTTACCCGGTCATTCGGCGCGCTACGCGTGGGAACTGGGGCTGCTGGACAACCGCATTCCGTTTGAAGAACTGACCGAGCTGGCCCACGTCAACGATCTGGCCGATCGTTTTTACGACGCTCCCGACTATTCACAGCAGATTCGCCAGCGCCACCAGTTGATTGCACAGAGAATTCAGCAGTCCGGTCTGCAGTCCGGTCTGAGGTGACGGGGGATGCCGATACACCTGTGCTGGTTTTGCCCCCCCAATTTTTTTACTCCCATTCCAACTTCAACCGTTGAGGTCCCCAACCATGCAAAGCGTGAAAATCTCCTCCCGATCACTCCTCGCCAGTTCACTCGTCCTCGGATTTTGCGTCCTGCTGCCATGCGGGGAACTGCGGGGCCAGAACAACAGCAGTTCGAATGAAACCACGGCAGTCAAATCTGTGAAATCCGACGAAGCCGGAGTCGTTGCATCGATCCGGGTTTTCGAGTTGCCGGTCAGCATCGACAAAAATGACCAGCAACAATGCGAACTCATCAACCAGCTGCTGTGCGATACCGACGTTCGCAACATCGAAATTCAATGCCCCAGTGTGCCCGGGGCGCACTCTGGCAAACCCTGGAAGAATCCAATGTTCGCTTCAGGCGAACCGGATCCGCAGCTCTTTTGTCCGGCAAACAGCCGGAAGCAGTCCGTCATCATTGTCAAACTGGACGGGGACGCCGTGAAAGCGTTTGTCGATTCCGCCAGCGATGACAGTCTTGTGGCATTAACCATGGCGCCGACAGTCAGTATGTTTTCCGGGCAGGCGGCTGAAATCCAGACGGGGCATTCGCGCAATTTTGTGACCGGTTGCCAGCCACCCGCCGGAGAAAGCACGGGCCCTCAACGGCCTCTGGTCAGTACGATTCCTGAGGGCCTGCGGATCCAAATAGTCGCCGATTCCGGAGAGAGCGGGATCGGGCTCGACGTGACCGTGGAAGACTGGTCGATCGACGGGGTCGAAGAAATTCTGGTTAAGGGTCATGATGGCGAGGAGTTCACGTTGCAGGTTCCCGATGTCAATGTGGAATCGGCCAGCGCCACTGCAACGGTCGCACCCGACCAGTCCCTGTTGCTGATTTCAGCGGGAGTCGATTCGGGCAAAAAGGCGAGTTCCGGCGTGCCCCTGAACTCGGAAAAAAAACTGTTCAGGAAGGCCAGTCCGGCATCTGCGCCGACGCGAACTGCAATCCTGATCACCGTGACGGCGACTGAAAATGTCTCAACCGGCGGCGACGCCGGGCAACTCAAATAGTCTCCGGTTACCGCGGGAATGACTGTCTGGGCGTGGGTGCAGGGCGCCATCCTGCCTGCCGGAACAGCAGGCTTCGGTGCGCGGGATGGCTGGCCGGTGGCAATTCCGGCGTTTTTCATTCTGAAAAACTTTGCCGTAACGGTCTGGTACTTCCAGGCGTTTTAACCATGCTGGAGTTCCCAGCGGGATCGGGCACAATGGGTTGCCGGCTCCGTTGCCATCCGGGTTCGTGAGGAGACCGGAAAGGGGGAGACAGCGGAAGTTGTGAAATTGCCACCTGTTGCGAGTGACACTCTGATGAAACGTTTACTGCTGGCGGCGGCAGCCGTATCTTTTTTTCCGGCAATCGTGTTTTCCCAGGGAACTGGCACCCGGCCCACGACGGGGCTGCACGAGGCGGACCCGGAATGGACGCTGATCGAAGGCGCCACGGTGCATGTCTCGGCCAGCGAAGAAATCAGCGGCGTTTCCGTTCTGATTCAGGGCAGCAGAATTGTTGCGGTCGGGAACAGTCCTGCCGCGCCGGCCGGGACCCGGATCATTGCCGGCGCGGGTCGCCACGTTTATCCGGGCTTCATTGATCCGCATGTTCCCGGCAGCGCTGGCGACGGGGCCGCGCCCGTGACGACGGGCTGGAATGAACAGGTTCGGCCCGATCGCAGCATGGCGACCAGTGGCAATTTGAATGAACTGAAGCAGGACGAACGGCGAAAAGCGGGATTCACGGCCTGTCTGCTGGTTCCCGACAGCGGGATCATCCAGGGGACGAGCGCCGTGTTTCTGTTGTCGGACGAAACGGCAGCCAAGTCGCTGGTTAGACCGGATGTGGCCATGCACCTGCAACTGACCACACGTTTTGGTTCGGGATCGCGGGGAGGTGACGGACCCACCTCACCGATGGGCGCCATGGCCCTGGCCCGCCAAACGATGTATGACGCGAAGTGGTATCGGGATGCCTGGCAAATCGCGACGGCCAACCCGGGCATGATGCGGCCCGATGCGAACGCTTCACTTGAGCACCTGCGGCCCGTGACGGAAGGCCAGATGCCGGTCATGATTCCGGCGTCCAATGAGATTTTTGTATTGCGGGCGGCACGGTTTGCCCGTGAATTTGGTTTGCGTCTGGTTGTGATCGGCAGTGGCAACGAATATCGCCGGATCGAAGAAATTGCCGGGTTGAATTTGCCGGTCATTTTGCCGGTTGATTTTCCGGAGGCGCCCGCACTGAACAATCCCATGGACGGGATGAACGCATCGCTGGAACAACTAATGCACTGGGATCACGCGCCCGGCAATCCGGCCGCCCTCGCCACGGCAGGAGTCCGCATGGCGTTGACCGCGGACGGGCTGGAAAAACCGGATGAGTTTCTGAAGCAGGTTCGGCTGGCCGTGCAGCGGGGACTTTCGCCCGCAGCCGCACTGGAGGCAATGACGTTGGGGGCGGCG
>JBGSVU010000329.1:0-3691 GCA_041752775.1 Pirellulaceae bacterium
GCCCTGCCCCGCGACTTCGCCGATCCGCCGCGACTGGCTGATGATGATTTGTCCTCCATCGACAGCGGGTCCTGCCAACAGCACAACAGCGCGGACGGCATCGCTGGAATTGGCGACCATGGGTGCGATCAAGCCGCCTTCGCTGTGGCCCATCAAGGCGATCCGATGCGGGTCAATATCCTCGCGGGATTCCAGAAAACGGACCCACGCCGAAACGTCACTGGCAAAATCCCTGCTGGTCGCGGTTGCGTAATCTCCCGTCGATTTGGCGACGCCCCGCTCGTCGTAACGCAACACGGCAATACCGCGCGTGGCAAGGTAGTCGGCCATGACGAGAAAAGAACGGTGCTCGTAGATCGTGCAGTCCCGGTCCTGCGGACCCGAACCGGAAATCAGGATAACCACTGGTGGACGTTCCACACCGGGCGGCAATGACAGCGTGCCCTGCAGAGTGAATTCCTTTCCTTCCCGGTCACTGTTGGTCAAGCTGACCTCGACCGCCTTCCAGGGGAATGGAGTCTGGGGAGTCTGGGGCCGTTTCAGTTCCAGCAGCCGGACCTGTTCATTCGGTATCTTTTTGAAGTTCAGTTCCAGTTCCTGTCCGGCTTGCTCCCAGAATCCTTCGAGTGTTTTTCCATCCGGTGAAACAATTCCCTCGTAACTGGCGGCTGTCGCGGGCAGCTCGAAATTGAACTGGTCTCCATCGCGTTTCATCTCCAGCGGCAACCCGGCCACGCCTTCGGAAAACGTATCCAGCACCGCGGTTTCGCCACGATCAGATTCC
The DNA here is from genome assembly GCA_041752775.1 of Pirellulaceae bacterium. Classification (GTDB taxonomy): domain Bacteria; phylum Planctomycetota; class Planctomycetia; order Pirellulales; family Pirellulaceae; genus BJ22. The sequence continues at coordinate 785 of JBGSVU010000329.1, forward strand.
TGATAGACGCGAATCTGAAACTCAAACTCCTGCGGACCGGCCACAAGAGTTCCCTGCCAGACTTCCGTCATCTTTTTCTCAGGCATCCGGCCGATTTTTTTCAGAACGAGCGGCAAATCCAGCCCGGACTGGGACCATTTCCCCGTGCACACATCACCGGCATCATTCAGTTCTCCTTCAAACCCGGCCAGCAGCGACGGCGATGAAAACGACAGCTTCCCGTCAGCGATCCGGATGTCCGCAGCAGGAAAGGCCTGTTCTGTCTGGTCCGGGCTGTAAACATTTCCTGTCAACTTTCCGCCGGATTCCTGTTTGAAATTCAACAGAATTCGCAACCTGGTCCCGGCAGCGTTCAATTCGCCCGACCAGGTCTGTTCCGTTGCAGATTTTCCGCCACTGTCCTGGGCATAAGAAACCGATGCGCTGACCAGAAACAGCAACAACCCAACAAGGCTAACTCTTCGGGACTGCGAGGTCATGTTTTTTTCTCACCTTGATATTCAGAAATTCCATGAGCAGGGCAAAGCACATCGCAAAATAGACATAACCCTTGTCCAAATGAGCACCAATTCCCTCCGCTGTCAGCATCACGCCAATCAGAATCAGGAAACTGAGCGCCAGCATCTTGAGGGTCGGATGGGTTTTCACAAAACGGCTGATCGATTCGGAAAATACCAGCATCACTGCAATGGCCAGAACAATCGCCGTCGCCATGACCCAGAATTCCTTGACCATGCCGACTGCGGTGATAACGGAGTCCAGCGAAAACACAATGTCGAGGATCATGATCTGGACCAGGACGGACGCAAACGCCGCCTTGCCCGATTTCTGCACCGCGACGGGCTCGTGATTCATCTGGTCGTGAATCTCGTGAACGCTCTTGCCAATCAGAAACAATCCTCCACCAATCAGAATCAGGTCCTTCCATGAAACGCCGTTGGATTCGGCAAAACCGCCGGCATCTGCGTGTTCATGGCCTCCCAACCGTTCGACCAGAGCTTCCGGAACTCCGTAATCGGTCAGCAAAAACAGGCTCGACGTCAGGTGGTTGACGACGTAGGAAAGTACAAACAGCAGTGCCAGTCGCGAAACGAGGGCCACCAACAGCCCCAGTCGCCTGGCCAGCGGCTGCTGCGTTTCCGGCAAGCGTCCCGAGACTATCGTGATGAAAACGATATTGTCGATCCCCAACACGATCTCCATCAGCGTCAGGGCGAACAGGGCGATAGCGATTTCCATGGACAAAAACCAGCCTGGCGGGATTGTTTGTTTGCTGGCGCATTCGTCGTGCGCCAGAATTTGTTGGACTCATCGTCGGCGAATCCCCTGATTTCGTCAATTGATCAGGCGTTAATTTTTGGCGCCAAAACCCGGCAACAAGTCGCCGAAACCCTTCAGCAGGTCCATGCCTGGGATTGGCAACAGAGCGGTCTCGCTCGTCCGGCGAACTCGCAACAGTCCATGGATTTCGTAATGGTTGTCCACGCGATTCAGTTCCATTTCCAGCCCGCGAAACCATGCCAGCAGTGGCGCCGCATACCCGCCCGGCATTTGCGGCTGGGAAAAACTGGGCCAGGCCGTCGAAATCCAGACCGGTCGCTGTGGACCGCCCACCAGTTCGTATTCGCCGCCCAGCGCACACACCAGCCGCACATCCAGCAACGCTTCGGCAAATTCCCGGGCCTGACCCGGCTCAATTCCAAACTGCTCGATGAGAGCGTTCAACAGTCGCGCGTTGGCAATCGATGTCTGCCAGGCGCGGCGATAGTTGACCACGTTCACCCAGTTGCCCAAATCCGATTTCGCCAGATCCGCGACGCTCAGCCGAACCTGCGCGGCTCTTTCCGCCGGGACCACGCGCAGTTGACCCCGCAACGGTTCCAGCCGGGAGGGATCAAAGGCCAGTACCGAGAAGTCGCCGAACTGCAGTCGCCACAGCCCCAACAACCGTGAATGCGTGTAACCCGACTGGTCCGGCGCCCCACCCAGCCGCGGCATCCAGTCGATGGTTCCCGCCGGCGGCGTCGTTCCGATGTAGCCCGGCACCTGCTTCAGCGTTCGCCAGATATCCAGCCACGATCCCGGCTGCAAATCCACATCGGGGGCCAGTTCATCCCGAATCGCCCCGAACAACTGATAAACCTGCCCAGGCTGGTCCCCCTGGTCGCGCTGCATCGACACCTGCAGCCTCAGAATGTCATTGTCCGCTCCCACGATGTATTGCTTCAGTGGCGGACCGAGCATCGTGTTCAGCCAGCCGTATTCCTTCTGGCCAAAGGGAGCCAGATGCGCATCGAATACAATCTGTTCGACGTTTTCTTCGCCCGTTCGTTCGCTGGCAAAACGCCTCAGTCCGATCATCATCGGATCGAGCTGCCGGACAGACTCGACGAAAAACTGGGTCTTGCCGGCGAACCAGGCGGCTTCGGTGGGCGTCACACCGGTCAGTTCCATGTCGGCTACCGGCAGAAAAAAACCGTGCCGCCCGCGCACCGAGTCGATCCACCCATCGGCGTCGAACCGGACTGTGCTCCCCTGCGGACGCTGCCCAAAACTGACCGGCAGGAATCCGTTGCCGACGAGGTATTCCAGTGGCGCGTCGGGAAAGCCCTCGTTGGCGGCAGCGCCGCGAGCCAGTTGAGTCAGTTGCATTTCCGTCACAATCTGGCTGCGCCGATAGAGCTCGATCTGATGTTCCGGCGTCAACAACTGCTGGAAAAAATGCCGGGGAAAATAGATGAAAACCGTGTCGTCGCGCGTCAGTGGCATCGTGGTCCGGGCGTAACGGAATTCCTCGCTGCCTCCCAGCGAGCCCTCACCACGCGACGCCAGGATGAACCGCCGGGCTATCGTGCTGCTGTTGGTGAACAGGTGAAAATCGCCCATCACCACATAAAACGAACGAAA
>JBGSVU010000330.1:0-3744 GCA_041752775.1 Pirellulaceae bacterium
CGTCGAATCGGACGCCATGAAAATGAGTTTCCCCGTCCTCGTCCACGGCATGCTGAAAACCGAATCCTTCAGCCGCGTCATCCGCAACGACGAACAGTCGGCGACGATGGACATGACCGTTCCCGCCGAGCGACGCCCCGAACAGTCCCGGCTCGAAATCCGCTACTCCCCGACACTGGCGGGAGCGATGGTCGACGCTCTCCCTTACCTCGTCGATTACCCCTACGGCTGCACCGAACAAACGCTCAACCGATTCGTCCCCACAGCCGTGACGCTGAAAATCCTGCGCGACATGAACCTCGACCTTGAAGACATTCGCACCAAACAAACCAACCTCAATGCCCAGCAAACCGGCGACCCGGCCGAGCGAGCCAAACAATGGCAAATCTACGGCCGCAACCCGGTCTTTGATCCGGACGAAGTCCAGGCGATGGTCCGCAAGGGCATCAGCGACCTCACCATGATGCAGCTGAGCGATGGCGGCTGGGGCTGGTTCTCCGGGTTTGGCGAACAGAGTTATCCTCACACCACCGCCGTTGTCGTGCATGGACTGCAAGTCGCCACCGCTGCTGACATGCCGATCCCCCAGGACGTACTCCAGCGCGGGATCGCATGGCTGAAAAACCATGAAGCCCGCCAGGTCGAACTGCTCGACGAATGGGTCCGGCTGCAGGACACTCCGCGCGACCGGTGGCCCACCCATCCGGTTTACAAACAGTTCGCCGACAACCTCGACGCCCTGGTCCACAACGTTCTGGCCGACGCCACGGTTGGCGGCAACGCCGACCCCGCCGCCCGTTCCCCCAAAATGACGGACTACCTCTACCGCGACCGAACACAACTGACGCTGTATGGCATGGGGCTGGTCGGATTGACACTCGACAGGATCGGCGACCACGAGCGGCGCGACATGATCATTCGCAACATGGACCAGTTCGTGGTCTATGACGAAGAAAACCAGTCGGCCTACATCGACTTGCCGAACAACGGCGGATACTGGTGGTATTGGTACGGCGACGTGATCGAAGCCAATGCCTGGTATCTGAAACTGATGTCCCGCGTGCGCCCGAACGATCCCAAAACGGCAGGCGTGGTCAAATACCTGCTGAACAACCGTCGCCACGGCAACCGCTGGAACAGCACCCGCGATACGGCCACCTGTATCGAAGCCCTCGCCGAATACATCCAGCGAACAGGCGAAGCCGAACCGCAGATGACCATCGAAGTGCTGATCGACGGCAAGCTGCACAATTCGGTCGAGGTCACCAGGGACAACCTCTTTTCCTTTGACAACAGTGTGGTCCTGACCGGCGACGAACTGGAATCGGGCCCGCACAGGATCGAACTGCGCCGCACCGGTCAGGGCCCGGTCTACGCCAACGCCTGGTTGACCAACTTCACCCTCGAAGACCACATCACCGCCGCCGGGCTGGAAGTCAAAGTCAACCGCAAGATCTACAAACTGGTCCAGCGCGAAGACGCCACGGACACGGTTCGCGGCGCCCACGGCCAGGCCCTAAAACAGAAATCCGACAAATACGACCGAATCGGGTTGACGAACCTGGCCGAATTGCAAAGTGGCGATCTGGTCGAAGTCGAACTGGAGATCGATTCAAAGAACGATTACGAGTACGTGATCTTTGAGGACATGAAAGCCGCCGGCTTCGAACCGGTCGACGTCCGCAGCGGCTACACAGAGGGAAGCCTGGGCGCGTACGTCGAGTTCCGCGACGAGTCTGTGGCGTTTTTCATGCGGACACTGGCCCGGGGCAAACACAGCGTCAGCTACCGCCTGCGAGCCGAAACACCCGGCAAATTCAGCGCCCTCCCCGCCAAAGCCTGGGCCATGTACGCACCCGAACTACGGGGCAATTCGGAGGAAATCCGCTTGATTGTTGTGGACAAGCCGGAGGAGTAGATTGTCGGTCACTAACGGAAAATTTTTGCCACACCGCCCCGAACGAAACGAGCGAAGTCTGAATTGCGGAAAATGGCACGAATGCCAGTGCCCATTGCCAAACAGGCAAAAGTGTACCGAAGGCCTGGCAACAAAAGCCATGTTGGGCGGCACCTACGCGCTGATCAAGCGATCGTATTCGGCGTGATCGCCAATCCAAAACCACAACAATCCGTCGTCGGTCTCGACAGCGAGCGCACGAAAGTCACGTCCCACGCGAGCAGACCGAAAGCGGCCGACCTTCTTGAAGTGAAGAGAAGGGTGATTCGGGTCGTCCTTGAGCATTGCAAAATTCTTGTCGGCAAGAGCACGGATGGCATCTGGAAGCTGTTGGTAGCACTGCCAGAATGCGAGGCTCGCGGAATGATTCATAGCGGCGTCGATTTGCCAGTCGCGTGATCGCGAACCGCTGCGTCGGCAAGCGAGTCTAAACGCCCATCATGTGCGTCAGTTTCGATGCGTTTATCAAACTGTGCGGAATCAAAGTCCAGAAACCACTCGCGAAATTTTGCGAGTTCGTCTGGAGTCAGCTTTGAGATCGTGTTTTCGATTTCCTGAAGTGACATTGCGCTAGCTTTCGAGCGATGCCGCCAGACATGTGAATAGGCGACACGCCATTACGGAAATGGGGCGGATACGAGTATTTTTGATGGGTTGGGGGCCGCTGGCAAGTCGCAAGTCAGGATTTTTGACAACTTTTCAACGACACACTTCAGAGGCGGCAATTGGCCAGGATCGCGGGATTTTGTCGCCGCGCGGCTCATTCGAAATTCAACATCGATTTCTGTTAAAATCCGCCAGTTGATCAGATCAACTTCAGAATTCGTTAATTGCCAAAAAAGCCTGACCGCTTTGGGGCGATCGCCGGTTTCGAACCGGTCGACGTCCGCAGCGGTTACACAGAGGGAAGCCAGGGCGCGTACGTCGAGTTCCGCGACGAGTCTGTGGCGTTTTTCATGCGAACACTGGCCCGGGGCAAACACAGCGTCAGCTACCGCCTGCGCGCCGAAACACCCGGCAAATTCAGCGCCCTCCCTGCCAAAGCCTGGGCCATGTACGCACCCGAACTACGGGGCAATTCGGAGGAAATCCGCTTGATTGTGGTGGACAAGCCGGAGGAATAGATTGTCGGTCACTACCGGAAACTTTTTGCCACACCGCCCCAAACGAAACGAGCGAAGTCTGAATAGCGGGAAATGGCAAGAATGCCATTGCCCGTTGCCAAACAAACGAAGGTGAGCCGAAGGTTTGGCGTCAATACCTTGTCGCCTAGTTAGCGGTTCGCCCAATATACCCAATATAGAGGTGAACGCGAACCGTGTGCCACGGCGATCACTACAATGTCAGTTTGAACAAAGCGGTAGATGATCCGAAACGGAAAACTCCGAAGCTGAAAGTACCGATGACGATCGTCACACATCGGAAACCGCTCGGGATCCTCAATGATCTGGGATAACGCCCGTTCGAATTCAGCGTCGAAGTCGTTTGCTGTTTAGATACTTCGTTCAGCGTACCATTTCAATGATTCGGTGTAGTCGGTCTCAGCCGCAGAGCAAATGATGACGTTAGCCATCCAGTCCAGCCTCACGTCGAGCACGCGCGCGAACCTCTGCCCAGGGCGTACCGTTCATTTCGCCAGCGTCATAGGCATCGCTGCGACGATTGGCCTCAGTGATCCACTGTGAATCCGGGGAATCCAATCAACTGGTGACACGCTGTCCCAGAGGATGGCGATCAGTTGAGCACGTTCGGCAGCAGGCAATGATTGTGCTGCAGTCAGAATTTCG
>JBGSVU010000331.1:0-2718 GCA_041752775.1 Pirellulaceae bacterium
TTCAACAGGAGGGCGAGGCGCAGGTGATCGCGGCGCAGGGTCCAGTCACAGCGTCTGCGGTGCATCGACCACGCTGGCGACGTCCGCGGGTCCCGACTCGGGCGACAGGTCTTTCAGCACGCGGTCGAGAATTCCGTTGACAAACTGGGGTGAGTTCTTGCCGCCGAAACGTTTGGCCAGATTGATGGCTTCGTTCAACGCAACGCGCGGGGGAGTGGTGGTGTATTTCATTTCCCATACGGCCAGTCGCAAGACATTGCGATCGACGGGTGGCATTCGCGAGACCCGCCAGTTGGCTGAAGCCGCCTGAAGCAGCTGGTCGATTTCATCACGCCGCTGGCGGACACCCTCCAGCAACCCATTGCCGAACTGCACCAGCGCCCGGTCGCGTTGCAGACGGTCACGCAGAAACGTCTCCCAGTCAAACCCGTCGGTCGAGTTGAGGTCTTCCTGGAAAAGGATTTGCAGAACGATCTGGCGAACTCGGGTGCGTTGGGACATGGACTGTCTGAATTGTGGGGTTGATCGTATAACGGGTGCGATGCAGGGCCTCCCGCGAACCGGGGCAACGGTGCGACCGGGCCGTTCCATCCTGGCGTTTTGGCAGCGGATCGGCAATGGCCGCCAGTCAAATCGTGCGGCTGAATTCCGCATTTAGATTTCTCTTCAGCTGCAACATTTCCAGCACCGCAGAGGCGGCTTCGTGGCCCTTGTTGCCCACCGTTCCTCCGCTGCGCTGCTGGGCCTGCTGCAAATCGTTGCAAGTCAGGACTCCAAAGGCAACTGGCATCCCGCTTTGCAGCGCCAGATCACCCAGACTCATGCTGACAAAACGGTTCAGATGCTGGTCATGGGAGGTTTCGCCACGAATCACCGCGCCGAGGCAGATGATCGCCTGGAACCGGCCCGTTTCGCACAGCCAGCGTGCGGCCAGGGGGATTTCCCAGGCGCCGGGCACCTCGACAATTCGCATGCTGTCGTCACCGAAACCGGCCTGGTGCAGCGTTTCAACAGCCGCATCCCGCAAACTGGCGGTGATCGTTTCGTTGTAGCGTGACACCACGATCGCAATGGGTCCGGCAGCAGCAATTTCGGATGAGATTTCCAGGCGAAAAGCGGGTTGGCCAGTGGTTGTCATGATAAAACCTCGGGGGAAAGCAGGTGTCGCAACATGACCTCGGTAAGCATGGTTGGCGAGACGTTGTGGGCGGGTACTGTCGACGGGATCAGTCGGTGGGCCGGGCCTGATGTTGCAACACGGAATCCAGAAACGCACCATTGTTTTCGAACCGGCTGATTTCGGCCAGCAACCAGCGCATCGCATCCTGGTCGTTCATGGCCAGCAGCCGTTGCCGCAACAGCGTGATGGCCTGGGCGTGGTTTTCATCGAAGAGTCTGTTTTCGTGGCGCGTTCCGCTTTTGGCCAGATCGATGCCGGGCCAGATTCGCAGATCGGCCAGTTCCCGGGACAGCACGACCTCCATGTTTCCCGTTCCCTGGAATTCTTCGAAAATCACCTGGTCCATCTGGCTGCCCGTATCGACCAGTACCGTTCCGAACACTGTCAATGATCCGCCTTCGCCGGTTTCGCGAGCCGACCCGAAAAACGCCTTGGGCCGATCGAGAGCTCCGGCATCCAGCCCTCCCGAGAGCGTCTTGCCTCCCTCGGGCTGCATCGAATTCCAGGCCCGCGCCAGCCGTGTCAGCGAATCAAGAAAGATAACCACATCGACACCGGCTTCTACCTGCCGCCTCGCCTTGTTCATCACCAAATCCACCAGTTGCACGTGCGCACTGGCCGGCTGGTCAAAAGTCGATGCCAGAACTTCGCAGCGGTCACTTTCGAGGGTACGCCGGATCTCGGTTACCTCTTCGGGCCTTTCATCGACCAGCAACATCGTGACCCAGGCATCGGGATGGTTGAGCGTAACGGCGTGGGCCAGCGCCTGCATCAACATCGTTTTGCCGGCCCGGGGCGGCGATACAACCAGCGCCCGCTGTCCAAAACCTGCAGGCGCCAGCAATTCGACAATCCGGCCGGCCAGGCCCCCGCTGCTGGAGGGTGCGTGCAGATTGATCCGGCGGTGCGGATGCATCGGCACCAGGTTTTCAAAAGGCACCAGTGATCCGGCATCGAATGGACCCATCCCGTCCACCAATTCGACTCGCAGCAGGGCCGGATAGCCTTCGCCCGTTTTGGGAGCGCGAATCTGTCCATAAATGGTCGATCCGCTTCGCAGGGCAAACCGCCGCACCTGGCTGGGCGAAACATAGATATCGTCCTTGCCGGACTGGTAACTGTTGCCTGCCTGGCGGAGGAATCCGAATCCGTCGCGGAGGATTTCCAGTGTTCCGCCGCCCCACTGAAACCCCTGCGACGTCACGCGATTGCGAATGGTGGCATAGACCAACCGTGAGACTCCCGATTCGGGAACCGGATCGACATGCTCCCTGGCAGCGACCTCGCGCAAGGCGGATTCGGACATCGTCCGCAATTCCGCAACGGCGATTTCGTCGGGACCGACCGTGCGGCATTTGTCTTTCCACGGCTCCCCGGCAGCACGGACTTTTTGACGGCCCTGGCGGTTTGCGGCGCGTTCCGGGCCGCCTGCCCGGCGCGAATCGCCGTGGTCCCGGGAGTCGTGGTGATCCGGTTTGCGGCGACCCTCGGGCGACTTTTGTGAATTCGCAACCGGATCGCGCTCGGGGCGGCTCTCT
>JBGSVU010000332.1:0-3422 GCA_041752775.1 Pirellulaceae bacterium
GTTTTTGCTGGCGGGAATGGGAACACCAAGACGGGTGCGTAGGACCAACGTGTTGGAGGGGTTCTGATCGTTTGCCAAGTCATTGAAATGTCCGAACCACCTGAAACGAGGCATTGGTTGGAAAACCACGGCAATATCAAACGCTTGTTCTTTGGTTTGAGTCAACGGATGGACTTGCGTCACCGACTGGAATTCCAAAACTTCGTATTCGCCTTCTTGGCTTCCAAATTTTATCTTTGGGGCGAACGGTTGGACGTTCAAAGACCCTGAAGATGCATACCCACGCTCAAAAGATGGGCACCCAGGACCTAAAGATGGGCACCCAAGGTCTAAAGATGGTCACCCAAGGCCTAAAGATGGTCACCCAGGGCCTAAAGTTGGTCACCGAGGGCCCAAAGATGGGCAGCCAAGGCGTACCACGGGGGACACGGGAGCACCCGATCTTCTGGTCATAAGTTCCGATGGCAAACCACTGTGCGATCAGGATTTCCATGGAAATTGGAGTTTGCGGTGAAACTCAAGCCGCCTGGCTGGCCATGCTGCGGCATTCTTCGGCGCACTTGCGACACGACGCGGCACATTGCTGGCAGTGATCGTGATCGTGGGCTTCGCACTGGTCGGCGCACCAGTCGCAAACTTCGGCACAGAGTTTGCAAATATCGGCCGCAAATTTTCCGTCGCGGGCCATCTGTCGAACGCACAGCTCACAGATTTCCACACATTCCAGACAACACTGCGGGCAGTCGTTAGAGCTGGACTGTCCCAGCATTTCGGCGAGGCAGTGGTGACAGTCGACAAGACATTGCTGACAAGCTTCGATGCAGGCCTGGTGCTTGATCATCGTAAAAATTCCTTGTGTTGGGGAAATGAACTGGGAAACCATCCGTTAACGGTCACGCACGGCTCCGGTTGGGGAATTCTTTAGTGGAATGCAATCGGGATACCAATGCACTGCGAAGGTACACACGCAGTGGAGTCCAAATACGACTCCACCACAACGTTGCTGCTTGGCGCCCTAAAGCAATTTCAGAAGGCAGGTCAATCTGCCTGGACAAAACATTCGGAGATCAGGTGCAGGGCCTGGTCGCCAAACGACCACTGCGACTGATTGGCGATCAGGCGCGGGTTGGGGGTTGTCGCCGCGCAACTTTCGGCAAACAGTGACGGGTTTCGGAGAGTAGAGTGAAGACAACGCATGCCCACTGCAACAACCTGACAGGCCACCGTCAGGTGCTACAATCCCGGTAAGGCAAGCCATGCAATAAAGGACAACCAACTTGAAAGTTCGAGACCAAAATGCTGCCCTGCTGATCGTCGGTGTTGGAGCATCGGCGGGAGGGCTGGAGGCGTTTCAGGAATTGCTTGCGGCGCTGGGAGAGGCTCCGGAAACGGCGATCGTTTATGTCCAACATCAGGAACGGGACAGTGATGCCCTTTTGCTGGAGCTGCTGGCGAGATCAACACGCTATAGTGTCGTGCCGGTCGCCGACGGAAAGAAAGTCAGGGCCGCGACGATCTACGTCTGTCCGCCGTGGAGTCAGCTGGAAATCTCCCGCGGAACGTTGCGGATCGAACCATCCGACAGCCCCGAACGCCCCTCCACACCGATCGACCATTTTCTGAGTTCGCTGGCTGCAGATCAGGGCGAGCGAGCGGTTGGGATCATCCTTTCCGGAAACGGAACGGATGGTACCCTCGGATTAAAGGCCATTAGCGACGCGGGCGGAATGACCTTCGCGCAGTCGGCCGATTCGGCCCGGTACGATGGGATGCCGCGGAGTGCCGCGACCACGGGCGTTGCCGATCATGTGCTGCCGCCCGACGAAATGGCTGCCGAACTGAAAAAGTACGCCCGCTATCTGACGGCCATGCAAAGCGGGTCCCGGGAGAGAGCTACGACCCAGCAGATTCACGAGGCTCTGCCCGACATCGCAAAGTTGTTGATGGAATCCACCAGCCACAATTTCCAGCATTACAAACCGAACACGCTGGCCCGACGGATCCGGCGCCGGATGCGTCTGCTGAATCTGGCCAGCATCGATTCCTATATCCGTCTGCTCCAGGAGGATCCGGAGGAACCCCATACGCTGTTTCGGGAACTGTTGATCAGCGTGACGGCTTTTTTCCGCGATCCGGAAGCGTTCGATGTCCTGGCGAAAAACGTCATTCCCAAGCTGTTTGCCAACCGCCGGCCGGGGGACGTCGTTCGAATCTGGGTGCCCGGATGTGCCACCGGGGAAGAGGCGTATACGCTGGCGATGCTCTGCATCGAAGCCATCGAGGGCGGTTCGGTTGCGAACGAACCAGACGGTATCGACGGTGGCAATGCCAACGCCAGCGGGACCGGCAAAGCCGCGACTGGCGGTGCGGCTGTTCCGGAAGTACAGATTTTCGCAACCGACATCGACGAACGGGCCCTGAAAATCAGTCGCGCGGGAACCTTTCCGGTGGGCATCGAGGACGACCTGTCCCCGGAACGCCTGAAACGGTTTTTTATCAAACGCGGCAAGAAGTATCAGATCGTCAAGGAAGTCCGCGAGATGGTTTTGTTCTCGCTACACAATCTGATCAGTGACCCGCCGTTCTCGCGCCTCGATCTGATTTCGTGTCGTAATCTGCTGATCTACCTTGGTTCCCACCTGCAGAAAAAACTGATCCCGCTCTTTCATTACTCCCTCCGCCCCTCCGGATTTCTGATGCTGGGGCCGTCGGAAAACATCTCGTCGCACACCGAACTGTTCCGCACGATCGACGCCAAATACCGGATCTCGCAGCGGAAGGGTACCGGTGCCGACGGGAACGCAACTCTGACGCTGGCCGATCGCCGCGGCGATCCGGACGAGAATGACGTCCACCGGGCGCCGGTTCCGGCAACCGACACGAACACTGACCTGATGCAGGTCATGCAGCGGATTGTGCTGGACGAGTTTGCGCCAAAATCCGTGATCGTCGAGGAGGACGGAAAAATCCTCTGTGCATCCGCGGACATGCACAAATACCTGACCGTCGGTACAGGAAAGTTCCAGAACAACATCATCAAAATGGCCCGCAACGGACTGCGCATCGGCCTGCGGGCCACGCTGCAGGAAGCCAAAAATACCCGGCGGCGGGTCGTTCATGACGATTTGAGTATTCGCGTGGACGGCAAACTTCAGCGGGTCATGTTGACTGTGCAGCCAATGCCAAGGGTCGGCGAAGACGCGGAATTGTTCATGGTCGTCTTTCACGACTGTGGCCTGCCCCTCAATCCCGACGAACCTGGCGTGAAAGCAGTCGAAACGGCTTTGTCCGAAAGCGGGATGCACACCAGTCATGGTGCGGACGCCATCATCGCCCATCTGGAACGCGAACTGGCCATCACCCGCGATGATCTGGAAAAATCCATTCAGGAATATGAAACCACCAACGAGGAACTGAAGGCC